>JBFYOK010000077.1:0-7008 GCA_041303845.1 Microbacteriaceae bacterium
TTGTCCTGGTCGATCTCGTGGAACATTGACTGCTCCGTGAGGCCGAAGGTGTAGTTGCCGTTTCCGTCGAACTGGCGGTCGGAAAGACCACGGAAGTCGCGGATACGAGGGAGAGCGAGCGACAGAAGACGGTCGAGGAACTCCCACATGCGGTCGCCACGCAACGTGACGTGGCAGCCGATTGGCTGACCTTCACGAAGCTTGAACTGTGCGATCGACTTGCGGGCCTTGGTGACCTGCGGCTTCTGACCCGTGATCTTGGTCATGTCGGCGATAGCGCCATCAATAACCTTGCTGTCACGAGCAGCTTCACCGACACCCATGTTCACCACAATCTTGGTGAGCGTGGGAATCTCGTGCACGTTGGAGTACCCGAGCTCGGTAGCCAGTTTCTTCTGGATCTCGGCGCGGTACTTCTGCTTGAGACGCGGCTGGATTTTGCCAGCAGCAACGGCAGTGTTTGTCATTACAGGTCCTTACCTGACTTCTTGGCGTAACGAACGCGAACCGTCTTGGCCACGCCGTTCTTGGTTACGGTCTCGACACGGTGGCCGACACGCGTTGGCTTCTTCGTGCTGGGGTCAACCACAGCAACGTTCGAAATGTGGATGGGAGCCTCAACGGTCTCGATGCCACCGGTCTTGGTGCCACGTGACGACTGGCCAACACGCATGTGCTTCTGCACGTAGTTGACACCCTCGACAATGACTCGGTTTTGCTCTACGAGCACCTCGATGACTTTGCCCTGCTTGCCACGGTCTCCGCCGCGAGCCTGGGTGCGACCCGTGATGACCTGAACGAGGTCACCCTTCTTGATGTTCGCCATGACTAAATAACCTCCGGGGCGAGGGACACGATCTTCATGAACTTCTTGTCGCGAAGCTCACGTCCAACTGGTCCGAAAATACGGGTACCACGAGGGTCGCCATCGTTCTTGAGAATGACAGCGGCGTTCTCGTCGAACTTGATGTACGAGCCATCGGGGCGACGCGTGTTCTTCTTCGTGCGAACGATGACTGCCTTCACGACATCACCCTTCTTCACGTTGCCGCCGGGGATAGCGTCCTTGACGGTTGCCACGATGACGTCACCGAGACCTGCGTAACGACGGCCGGAGCCACCGAGCACACGAATGGTGAGGAGCTCTTTGGCGCCCGTGTTGTCAGCGACCTTGAGTCGCGATTCTTGCTGAAGCATCTTCTCTTACCTCTTACGAAGCAGTCCGCGAGGACTACTTGGCCTTCTCGACGATTTCGACCAGACGCCAGCGCTTTGACGCGCTGAGCGGACGGGTCTCGCTGATCACAACGAGGTCACCGATGCCCGCGGTGTTCAGCTCATCGTGAGCCTTCACCTTCGAGCTGCGGCGCATGACCTTGCCGTACAGGGGGTGCTTCACGCGGTCTTCCACCTCGACAACGATGGTCTTATCCATCTTGTCGCTCGTGACGTATCCGCGACGAACCTTGCGGTATCCGCGAACAACCGCTTCGGCCTTTTCGGCCTTCTTTGCAGTCTTGGTCTCAGCCATTATTTGGTCTCCTCCGTAGTTTCTTCGGGTTCGACCGCGTCAGCAGCCTTCGCCTTCGGTGCAGCCTTCGCCTTCGGTTCTGCCTTGGCAGTTGCGACGGGCGTGGCGCGGATGCCGAGCTCGCGCTCGCGCAGCACCGTGTAGATGCGAGCGATGTCGCGCTTCACGGCACGCACTCGGCCGTGGCTCTCGAGCTGACCCGTAGCCGACTGGAAGCGCAGGTTGAACAGCTCTTCCTTCGCGCGACGGAGCTCCTCGATGAGGCGCTCATTGTCGAACGTGTCGAGGTCGACAGGCTTGAGTTCCTTGGATCCGATCGCCATTATGCGTCACCCTCTTCGCGCTTGATGATGCGTGCCTTGAGAGGCAGCTTGTGGATCGCGCGCGTCATTGCTTCGCGCGCAATGGTCTCGCTCACGCCGCTGAGCTCGAAGAGCACGCGACCTGGCTTGACGTTGGCAACCCACCACTCCGGTGAACCCTTACCGGAACCCATGCGGGTTTCGGCTGGCTTCTTGGTGAGCGGACGGTCGGGGTAGATGTTGATCCACACCTTTCCACCACGCTTGATGTGACGCGTCATGGCGATACGAGCGGACTCGATCTGACGGTTGGTCACATAAGCAGGCGTCAGGGCCTGGATACCGAACTCACCGAAGGTGACTTTCGTACCACCGGTAGCAGCGCCCGAACGACCGGGGTGGTGCTGCTTGCGGTGCTTGACTCGACGTGGGATCAACATGGTTATGCCTCAACTCCTGCTGCCACCGGCGAATCAGCCTTGGGGGCCGAGTTGCGGCGTGGGCCGCGGTCGCCGCGCTCATTGCGGGCAGGCTTCATGTTGGCCTGCTCGCGAGCGAGTTCCTTGTTGGTGATGTCACCCTTGTAAATCCAGACCTTCACACCAATGCGGCCGAAGGTGGTCTTGGCTTCGTAGAAGCCGTAGTCGATGTTCGAGCGAAGCGTGTGCAGTGGCACTCGACCTTCGCGGTAGAACTCCGAACGACTCATTTCAGCGCCACCGAGACGGCCCGAAACCTGAATACGAATACCCTTGGCGCCAGCACGCTGAGCGCCCTGCATGCCCTTACGCATCGCGCGGCGGAAAGCCACACGAGCAGAGAGCTGCTCGGCGATGCCCTGGGCAACGAGCTGAGCTTCAGCCTCAGGATTCTTGACCTCGAGGATGTTCAGCTGAACCGTCTTGGCCGTGAGCTTCTCGAGATCGGCGCGAATGCGCTCGGCCTCTGCACCACGACGACCGATGACGATACCGGGACGTGCCGTGAAGATGTCGACGCGAACGCGGTCACGCGTGCGCTCGATTTCGATACGGGCAACACCGGCACGGTCGAGGGTCTCGCTGAGCATCTTGCGAATGCGCACATCCTCAGCAACAAAGTCAGAGTAACGCTGACCCTTCTTGGTGCTGTCAGAGAACCAACGCGAGATGTGGTCAGTCGTGATACCGAGACGGAAGCCGTACGGGTTTACTTTCTGGCCCATTACTTGGCCTCCTTCTTCGCGGCCGGAGCGCTCTTCGCCACAAGCTGGTCGGGCGTCGAGAGCACGATCGTGATGTGGCTGGTGCGCTTGAGAATCTTGAATGCACGACCCTGAGCACGCGGACGGAACCGCTTCAGAGTTGCACCCTCGTCAACGAATGCCTGCGAGACGTACAAGTCCTGCTCGGCGAGGAATTCGTTGGCTGCATCTGCCTTGACGCGTGCGTTGGCCATTGCCGAGGCAACGAGCTTGTACACAGCTTCACTGGCGTCCTGAGGCGTGAACTTCAGGATTGCCAAGGCTTCGATGGCCTGCTTGCCGCGGATCATGTTGACAACGCGACGGGCCTTCATCGGGGTAATGCGGATGTGACGCACGCGTGCGACTGACTCCACCATTTCTCTACCTCTCTTCTCGCCCCCGGGTTAGCGGCGGCGACCCTTCTTGTCGTCCTTCACGTGACCACGGAAGGTGCGGGTGGGGGCGAATTCGCCCAGCTTGTGTCCGACCATGGTTTCGGTGACGAACACAGGGATGTGCTTGCGACCGTCGTGCACGGCGATGGTGTGACCCAGCATTGCGGGGATGATCATCGAGCGACGCGACCAGGTCTTGATCACATTCTTGGTGTTGGCTTCGTTCTGCTTGACGACCTTCTGAAGCAGGTGCTCGTCAACGAAGGGGCCTTTTTTGAGACTACGTGGCATCTTCTAATTCCTACTAACGCTTCTTGCCGGTCGTACGGCGGCGGACGATGAGCTTGTCGCTTTCGCGGTTTGCGTGGCGGGTGCGGCCTTCCTTCTTACCCCATGGGCTGACCGGGTGGCGTCCACCGGAGGTCTTGCCCTCACCACCACCGTGCGGGTGGTCGACAGGGTTCATGGCAACACCACGAACGGTCGGGCGAACGCCCTTCCAACGCATGCGGCCGGCCTTACCCCAGTTGATGTTCGACTGTTCGGCGTTACCGACTTCACCGATCGTGGCGCGGCAACGCGCATCCACGTTACGGATTTCACCAGAGGGCATACGCAGCTGAGCGTAGGGGCCATCCTTGGCGACCAGACGAACCGAGGTTCCGGCGGAACGAGCGATCTTTGCGCCGCCACCCGGCTTCAACTCAATCGCGTGCACAACGGTACCTGTGGGGATGTTGCGCAGCGGCAGGTTGTTGCCTGGCTTGATGTCGGCGTTTGCGCCCGACTCGACGATGTCGCCCTGCGAGAGCTTGTTGGGAGCCAAGATGTAGCGCTTGGTTCCGTCAACGAAGTGCAGCAGAGCGATGCGGGCGGTGCGGTTGGGGTCGTACTCAATGTGAGCGACCTTCGCGTTCACGCCGTCCTTGTCATTACGACGGAAGTCGATGATGCGGTACTGACGCTTGTGTCCACCACCGATGTGACGGGTGGTGATGCGACCCTGGTTGTTGCGTCCACCCGTTTTGGGCAGCGGACGAAGAAGTGACTTCTCCGGGGTCGAACGCGTGATCTCCGCGAAGTCGGCGACGGATGAACCGCGGCGACCGGGCGTAGTCGGCTTGTATTTACGAATTGCCATTGCTATTCCTTGAGTTCTCTTAGCCGACGGCCGTGAAGATGTCGATGGAACCGGACTTGAGGGTCACGATCGCGCGCTTGGTGTCCTTGCGCTTGCCAATCCCGAACTTCGTACGCTGCTTCTTGCCCGTGCGGTTCAGGGTGTTGATCGATGCGACCTCGACCTGGAAGATCTTCTCGATAGCGAGCTTGATCTCGGTCTTGTTCGAGCGAGGGTCGACGAGGAAGGTGTACTTACCTTCATCGATCAGGCCGTAGCTCTTCTCGGAAACGACCGGAGCGATGATGACATCGCGTGGGTCTTTGTTGGTCTCGGTCATGCTGTGACCTCTTCCTTCTTCTTCGCACCGATGAACGACTCGAGAGCGTCCTTGGTGAAGACAACGTCATCGCTCACGAGCACGTCGTAGGCGTTGAGCTGGTCATACGTGATGACGTGAACGGTCGGGATGTTGCGCACGGCCTTGAGTGTGAGCTCATCGCCCTTCGCAACCACGATGAGCTGGTTCTTGCCCGACGTCACCGTCGAGAGGAAGGCAGCTGCAACGCTGGTCTTCGGTGCGTCGGTGGCGAATGCCTCGACGGCGAAGATGCGGCTTCCGCGAGCGCGGTCAGAGAGAGCACCGAGCAGAGCAGCGGCGATCATCTTCTTCGGGGTGCGCTGTGCGTAGCTACGTGGCACTGGTCCGTGAACGACGCCACCACCGGTCATGTGAGGGGCACGAATCGAGCCCTGACGAGCGCGACCGGTTCCCTTCTGCTTAAACGGCTTGCGTCCGGCACCCGATACCTCGCCGCGGCTCTTGACCTTGTGCGTGCCCTGGCGTGCGGCAGCGAGCTGCGCGACAACAACCTGGTGGATGAGCGGAACGTTGGCGGCAACGTCGAACAGCTCAGCAGGAAGATCGACCGAACCGGTCTTCTTTCCCTTGAGGTCGACGACGTCGATGGTTGCGTTAGCCATGGACTAAGCCCCCTTCACTGCGTTGCGGACGAAAACGAGACGGCCACGCGCACCGGGAACAGCACCCTTGATGAGGATGAGGTTCTTCTCGGCGTCGATCGAGTGGACGAGGAGGTTCATTGCGGTGACGCGCTCGGCACCCATACGACCGGCCATACGCATGCCCTTGAAGACGCGCGACGGGGTCGAAGAAGCACCAATCGAACCGGGCTTACGGTGGTTGCGGTGCGAACCGTGCGAAGCGGAAACACCCTTGAAGTTGTGACGCTTCATGACACCGGCGGTTCCCTTACCCTTGCTGGTTCCCACAACGTCGACCTTCTGGCCGGCCTCGAAGGTCGCATCAACGGTCAGTTCCTGGCCAACGCTGTAGCTGTCGGCGTCTGCCGTGCGCACCTCGGTGAGGTGGCGACGAGGCGTAACGCCGGCCTTAGCGAAGTGCCCAGCCTCTGGCTTGTTCACCTTGCGGGGGTCGATGGCGCCAGCGGCAATCTGCACTGCCTTGTAGCCATCGGTCTCAACGGTGCGCAACTGAGTTACGACGTTGGGAGAAATTTCAATGACGGTAACGGGAACAAGCTTGTTGTTCTCGTCCCATACCTGAGTCATGCCAAGCTTCGTGCCGAGCAGACCCTTAACGGTCTTGTCCTGCGTAGTCATGGCGGTCCTTAGAGCTTGATCTCGATATTGACGTCGGCCGGGAGGTCGAGTCGCATCAACGAGTCGACGGCCTTAGGCGTCGGGTCGATGATGTCGATCAGACGCTTGTGAGTGCGCATCTCGAAGTGCTCGCGGCTGTCTTTGTACTTGTGAGGTGAACGGATGACACACACCACGTTCTTCTCAGTGGGAAGCGGCACGGGGCCGACGACCGTTGCACCCGCACGGGTTACGGTGTCGACAATCTTTCGTGCCGAGCTGTCGATGACTTCGTGGTCATACGACTTAAGTCGAATGCGGATCTTCTGTCCCGCCATGTCGGACTCTCTCTTTCGTTTTAGGCGTCGTACGGTCTCCCGCATTGGACGCAAAGCAACACGCTTGCTTATCGCATTACGCACCACTGTTCTGATGTCAAAGCTCTTTGTCGATTCGTCTGCCCAAATCACAGCTGGATTTCTCTAGCTGCGTTCTCGGCAGACACAATCGCCTCAGAGCGGCTACGCATCATTTACGCGCGCACGAGAGTGAACTCGCACACACGGTTGTTCCGCTGGTTGCCCAGCGACTCAACAATGAGGCGTGGCGATGTTCTCTACCCGCGGCCTAGTGTTTTCGAAAGAATCCGATTGACTATGCACTGCCTGGCAGTGATCCGCACACGAGGTGCAGAATGTCGAACTGCATAAGTCTGCCACAGTTGCGGTATTGCGTGCAACCCGGGCGTGTCGAACCGGCTAGCGCACGGTGCCGGTGAGCGAAGCGAGGCGCTTCTGCGTGCCCGGAGTGAG
>JBFYOK010000078.1:0-3209 GCA_041303845.1 Microbacteriaceae bacterium
GATACGCGGGACATTGCCCTCAGAGACATCACGGTGGTCGGAATCTTGTCGGCATCTCCTGGGCTCGCCGGAGCCATTCAGGCGTTTGCCTCCGGCGCTGTCGTGCCTGACCTCATCGTGAGCGAGGTCGTTTCGCTGGCTGACGTTCCGTCGCGTCTCGAGGGCACTCGCGGGGCATCCGCTCGACCAGGACCGAAGGTGCACGTCGACCCCCGGCTATAAACTCGTCTAATGGCTTTCATCGAAGTGCGCGACCTGCGCAAAACATACTTACCTAAGGGCGCACCGCCAGTTCACGCCCTAGACGGACTTAACCTTGACGTTCCGCAGGGAACAATCAAGGGATTGCTCGGTCCCAACGGTGCCGGCAAGACCACTGCAGTGAAGTCGTTGACGACGTTGATTACACCCGACTCCGGAACGATGACCATTGATGGCATCGACGTCATGGCCAATCCCGAGAAGATCCGACCCATCATTGGCGTTTCGGGTCAGTATGCAGCGGTCGACGAAAACCTCACTGGATTCGAGAACCTCGAAATGGTCGGGCGCCTGTATCACCTCGGTGCCAAAGAAAGCCGGGAACGGGCGACCGAGCTCATCGAGCTTTTTGATCTCGTCGAGGCGCAAAACCGCCCGGTGAAGGGCTTCTCGGGCGGCATGCGCCGCCGTATCGACCTCGCAGGTGCACTCGTCGTGAGGCCCCGTGTGCTGTTCCTCGATGAGCCAACCACCGGCCTCGACCCACGAAGCCGCCTCGCGCTCTGGGACGTTATTCGCGGTCTCGCGGGCGAGGGGACGACAGTCTTGCTCACCACGCAGTACCTCGAAGAAGCCGACCAGCTCGCCGATCACATCAGCGTTATTGATGGCGGGAAAGTCATCGCCGAGGGAACGGCCGACGAATTGAAAAACTCCGTCGGAGGTGCTCGCATCGAAGTGTGTCTTGCGTCGACGGGCGACGCGGATGCGGCACTCGGCGTTTTGCGCAGTGTCGGTTCTGGCGAGCCGAGCGTGGCAGCCGATGGGCTCACGCTCACCGTCGCGGTAGACGACGCACCGAATGCCTTGGCGAAAGCGCTCGTCGCGCTGAGCTCAAAGAAGGTTGCTCTGTCGGACGCCGGCATGCGCCGACCCACCCTCGATGACGTCTTCCTGCAACTCACGGGCCACATCGCCACTGAGGTCGAAGAAGAGACGGATTCGAAACCGACGTCACGTCGTGGCAGGAAGGGGAAGAAGTAATGGTTCCCACAACAGCACTCAGCCGCTTTCTGAGCGACGGCTGGATTACGACGCGACGAAACCTCATCAAGATCAAGCGCGTTCCTGAAATCCTTGTCTTCACGACATTGCAGCCCATCATGTTCGTGTTGCTCTTCACGTACGTCTATGGCGGCGCCATCACCATTCCGGGCAGCAATTACACGGAATTCCTGATGGCGGGCATCTTCGCCCAGACGGTCGTTTTCGGTGCGACCTACTCGGGATCCGCTATGGCGCAAGATCTCAAAGACGGAATCATCGATCGCTTCCGCACGTTGCCGATGAGCAACTCGGCCGTTCTCGTCGGTCGAACCAATGGGGATTTGCTCATCAATCTCGTGTCGGTCATCGTGATGATGACGACGGGCTTCATCGTTGGATGGCGCATCAACTCAAGCCCAATCCAAGCTGTAGCCGCAGTTGGCCTACTGCTGCTCTTCGCTTACGCGATGTCGTGGGTGATGGCGTTTATCGGCATGAGCGTGCGAAGCCCCGAGGTCATCAACAACGTGAGCTTCATCGTCCTGTTCCCGTTGACGTTCATTTCGAACGCGTTTGTGCCTGCCGACACTCTGCCGACACCACTGCGCATCTTTGCCGAGTGGAACCCCGTGTCTGCCCTGGTGCAGGCGGTTCGTGAACTCTTTGGCAACGTGCCCGCGGGCACACCGGTGGGTGACACGTGGATGCAGCAAAACGCACCCGCAACGGTGCTCATCGGCGCGGCCATCCTGCTGGCCATCTTTGTGCCGTTGTGCATTCGCAAGTTCTCAAGCTTCGTCTCGCGCTAGCCTGAAGTTCCACCCCGATAGAGGAGCCTCCCGTGGCCACATCCTGCTGTAGTGCACATCCCGTAGCTCAAGCTCACCTCGGTGACGCGGTCACGTCTGCCGGAACGACGATTACACCGGCAAACCACGCCGCAGGCAAGGTGACTGGTGAGAAGGCCGAACTGCTCGTCGAGGGAACCATCGCGACGGCTAATGCGAGCGCTCCAATCGCCGAAGCGATGGCTGTCGCCGGCGGCAAAATCATCGGCATCGGATCTCGAGCCGACCTCGAGGGACTCATTGGTCCGTCGACAACTTTCTTGAAGCCCGATGGCGTGGTCATCCCGGGGCTCATTGAACCTCACATGCACATCTGGACCTCGCTTCTGAATCTCACGTGGACCGACGTTTCGCACGAGGCTTGCCCGACGTTCGATGACGTTGTGAAGACGATGAAGGATGCGGCCGCCAAGGCAGCCCCAGGCGAGTACGTGCTTGGCAAGCTCTTTGACCCGAGTCTCTACGCCGGTGAGCCAAGCCTCACACGCACGATCCTCGACCAGGTGTCACCCAACAACCCGGTGCTCGTGATGAATGCGTCAATGCACTACTTGTATGCCAACAGCGCCGCACTTGACCTTGCCGGGTTAGACGACAACACGATGGATCCACCTGGGGGCACGTTTGGTCGTGAAAACGGCAAGCTCAACGGCGTCATTGGTGAAGCGGCCGCGATGATGATGGCGCTCGGGAAACTGCCGAAACCGAGCCCTGCCGACCTCGCCGCCGGAATCACGGAAATTCTGACCGAATGTGCCCGACAGGGCGTGACCTCACTGCGTGAAGGAGCGACGGGAACACTCGCCGGCGTTGGCGAACTTGCAATGCTTCACCAACTCAACGGCGTCAAGCGTCTTCCCGTTCGCGTTTCCACCTCGCAGTTCGCAATCATGCCCGACAAGTCGCCCGCACAGGTTGCTCAGGCATGGAAGGACGCAGGCGTTACGCCGTTTAGCGGTGATGAGATGGTGCGCGCCGACGCGTGGAAGCTGACGACGGATGGCTCGAACCAGGGTCGTTCCGGCTACTTCATGCAGCCCTATCTCGGTCAGGACGACGGCGGTCACGCGAACTGGACACCTGAAACGATTCGCGATGCGATCAAGGCCGGGC
>JBFYOK010000079.1:0-4915 GCA_041303845.1 Microbacteriaceae bacterium
GACGTTATCAGGCGCCCCCCGCCGGATGCTCGCGGCAACCAACGCGTCAGCTGCGTCGCTCGAGTCCGGCGTTGTCACGAGCACATTGAGAATCACATCGTCGCGCACGACGCCAGCGAGCCCATCGGAACAGAGCATCCAGCGGTCTCCGGGCTTAATGGGAATGATTGTCGTGTCGATGTCTGGCCGCGCATCCACGTCACCGAGAACACGCAACAAGACGGATCGACGGGGATGAGTTAGTGCTTCCTCTTCGGTCAAGCGCCCAGTGTCGATCAGCCTCTGAACGTAGGTGTGATCGGCGGTCATCTGCTGCAAGGCCCCATTGCGCAGACGGTAGATACGTGAATCGCCGATGTGAGCGATAACGGCGCGGTCCCCAACTCGCAATAACGCACTCACGGTCGTGCCGAGCCCGGCGAGCTCTGGTCGTTCAACGACAGCACCAATGAGGAGGCTATTGATCTTGATGAGTTCTTCACGAAGCGTTTTGCGCGCCTTCTCAGCACTGTCAAACGGCCGGTCGAGCTCGAGCATCTGACGAATCACGACATGTGAGGCAACGTCGCCGCCAGCGTGCCCGCCCATCCCATCGGCGACCACCATCAAGAAGCGACCCGCAAAACCCGAGTCCTGATTGCTTTGGCGAACGAGGCCGATGTCTGACGCCGCCGCACTGTGTGTGGCCACGACTACGACCTGGCCCGAAGCTCGAACGTTGTCTGCCCGACGGTAACCGTTTCGCCGAGATGTAGTGGCACGGAGCCGATGACGGGCGAACCGTCGCACAAGGTACCGTTTGTCGATCCCAGGTCGGTCAGCACCCAGTTGCCATTACTGACCGAAATGCGAGCGTGGTTCGTGGAGGTGTAGTCGTCCGTTATGACGATCGTTGAGTCGGGAGACCGACCAATTGAAACCGCCTCACCGGAAAGCCCCAGCGAGTTTCCGGCCATGGCCCCCGAGGTCAACACCAAGTCGATGTCGTCGCTCGCCGAAGCGAGGACACCCGTTGAACCCCCGCGCGCGCTGGGGAGGAACGGGGAGTCGTTCTCTGGTGTCGGTGTTCCCGTCGGTGTAGGAAGGCGCCGCACTCGCTGGCCGAAGAGGTCCGCTCGAATTGAATAGACAACGAAGAAGACAAAAACCCAGAGCGCCGCGAGAAAGCCAATCCGCATGACCAAAAGAGTCAGTTCGCTCATGCCAGTCCCCGCCCCGGAAGCCCAGCGTTCCCAGTGGATGATTCGGCCTCGGGAATCACAGTGAACACAATGTTGGTCTTCCCAATCATGATGACCGAATCTGACGGCAGAGCAGCTGAGCGCAATTGCGCACCGTTAAGGATGGTGCCGTTTGTTGACCCGAGGTCGTTTGCTTGAGCTCGTGTTCCGTCCCAGAGCACTTCGACATGTTTGCGTGACGCGTTGGGATCGTCAATCACGATGTCGGCTTCGCTTCCACGGCCAATGATTGTTCGACCCGAAGCAAGCGTGTATCGCTGCCCGTGTACCTCAAGTGTGCCTACCCAACGAACGCGACCAGCCGCACTGCTCGAGGAAACGCGACAGACGCCCATGGGCAATTGCGTGTCGTGTGCGAACGAGATTCGAATACCGCCCGTGAATTGGTAGCCCTGCTTCTTGGCGTGCGCAGTAACCAGTCGCGAAAACTCATCGACCAACGTTGGTCCCATTGCAACGATTCGGTCGTAGTCGGCAGGACTGAGTGTGACCACAAACGCGTTCGGAACCAAGATGCGGTCCCTTGAGACCACGGAGGCTTTGGTGTCGAGCTCACGACGCAGTGCGCTCGAAATCTCCACCGGCTGAACGCCGGAACGAAACGTCTTCGCGAATGCGCCATTGACGGCGCGTTCGAGCGCGCGCTCTACGGCGTCAAGAAAATTCACGAAGCTCCTTCTGTGGGTTTACCCTTATGAATCCTAGGCGCGAGGGGTTGCTGGAAGCTTGAGGTCAGCGGCGCAGGTCGAGACGCGTCCACGCGCTACTTGGCGGAGGGGAACGCCGCGCTCGCGATGATGCCGCGCGGCTCACGGGGCTCGAGCTTCGCGGTGCCCCCACTTGCAAACATCAGCCGCGAGACGATGGCGAGACCCAGCCCACTGCCGTGACTGTCCGATGTCGCGCGCCAGAAGCGGTCGAACGCTCGCTCGCAGTCCTCGCGCGAGAGCCCCGGGCCTTCATCCAATATCGAGACCACAACCGAGGCACCTCCACTCACGCGAACCAGAATTCGGCTACCGCGAGGGCTCACGCCGAGGGCGTTATCGACAAAGTTGTCTATGACCTGCTCCGGGGCCGTCTTGATGGCCAGACCCGACGCTGAGGCCGGCCCTTCGTACCGAACGGTGACACCGTGTTCAGCCGCGAGTGGTTGCCAGTGCTCGACGCGCTCACGGGCAATTGATGCGAGGTCGAACCGTTCGACGTTCGCCGAGGATGCCTCGGTGCGACTCAAGAGCAAAAGGCCTTCGACGATGGCTGCAAGGCGGTCGACTTCGGCCTCAGCCGCCGACAGTCTTTCCCCTGCCGCCGCAGGGTCTTCACGCAGGAGATCGTTCGCCCGCTCAAGCCGCAGTCGCAGGGCGGTGAGGGGTGTGCGAAGTTGGTGCGAGGCGTCCGCGGCAAATCGGCGTTGCTGCTCCAACAGGACATTCAGTCGTTCGGCCATGACATTGAACGAGCGCGAAAGCGCTCGAATCTCAGTTGGCCCGGAAAGCTCATCGGCACGAACCTGGAGGTCCCCTTCGGCAAGTTTCTCCGTTGCCAGTTCGAGCAATCGCAAGCGACGACTGAGGGACAGGGAAATGATGTATCCGATGATTCCGGCAAGGAGCACGGTAGACAGCGCGACGATTCCCATCGTTCTGAGCTGGCTATCGACAGCATCATCAACGACCTGTGCCGGATAGGTCAGCCGGACCGCACCGATGATGTTTGCGCCGTTGAGCACGGGGACGGAAACATACAAGAGGTCTTCTTGCAACGTCGACGAGTAGCGCTCTCCTGTGGCTATCTCACCGTTGAGCGCGTCAGCAACTTCAGGGCGGGTGGAGTAATCTCCCCCGACGGACGCTTGGTCGTCATCACTAGTGACAATGGCTTTACCTGACTCGTCGACAACGACGACGCGAGCGCCGCCCGCGTCGCGGTACGCGCGGGAGGTTTCATCAAGGTAGGCCGTGTTTGCCGGCGTCTCCGACCAGAGAGTGGCCTGAGCCCGCCCAGCAATGACGAATGCATCACGCTGAAGGGCCGTTTGAACCTGCTCGTGCTGAACAGTTTGCATGTAGCTATAAAGAGGGATGTCCTGCGCGACTAACACAATCATTGTGAAGCCCATCAGGGCGGCCATGATTCGCCACTTCATGCAGGGATACCGAACCGGAAGCCCACCCCGCGCACGGATTCAATCCACGAGGGATCTCCGAGTTTCTTTCGGATGGCCGCAACGTGTGCGTCGAGGGTTTTCGTCGTTCCGTACCAATTCGTATCCCACACGTCATGCAGAATGTCGGATCGACGATAGACCGCACCGGGATCCTGAGTCAGGTACACAATGAGCTCAAATTCCTTGGGCGTGAGGTGAACTTCTTCCCCATGCAGTGTCACGCGGATAGCACGCGTGTCAATCGTCAGGGCGCCGAAAGATTGTTCTGCCGGGGCCGCGTCGTTGGGCTGCTCAGGCGCAGAGGCACGCCGGACCACCGCTTTGATTCGGGCGACGAGTTCGCGCATCCCGAACGGCTTCACAACGTAATCGTCAGCACCAATTTCGAGCGAAATGACGCGATCAATCTCTTCGTCCCGGGCGCTGACGACGATGATGGGCACGGCGGAAGACATTCGAATCTGCCGACAGACGTCGGTGCCATCCATGTCCGGAAGTCCAAGGTCAAGCAACACGAGGTCGGGTGCGAAATCAACCACGGCGGCAAGGGCAGCGGAGCCTGTCGAGACGTGTTTCGTCTCAAAATTTGCGGTGCCGAGACCATCCAGAATTCCATCGGCAACGGACGGGTCGTCTTCCACAATGAGTATGCGCACGCCACCATTCTCTCGCGCTCGAGCAAACTCAGGCATGCCGGAGCCAGGCAGATACCAATCTTGGACGTTTCTTGTATATGCCGAAGCCGTTCGCTGGATAACGCCTCCCTAACCTGAAGACATGGCATCACAAGCAATCGCAGTCCTTTCGGTCGTTGGCGTTCTCGGAACCGCCGGCGCCGCCATGGCGGTAAACGCCGACATTCTCGCGGGGGGAGCTAGCTCAGGTCTTGGCAATGCATCTTCGGTGCTCGTTCCGTCGAGCACGGCAAAGCCAGAGGGTGAGACTGAGACCCCCCCTGCGCCTGAGGCATCGACTCCAACGGTTGTCGGACCGGTTACTCCACCCCCTGCGCCGACAGACGGCATCACCGGAGGTTCCGACTACGTGTCCGAGGAGGAAGAAGAAGAGGAAGAGGAAGAGGAAGAGGAAGAGGAAGAGGAAGAGGAAGAGGAAGAGGAAGAGGAAGAGGAAGAGGAAGAGGAAGAGGAAGAAGATGACGACTAATCGAACCACGATGAGGGCTGGGTGACCATGGCTAGGACTTCGCACCCCGCTCGTCGCGCCCGAAATCTGACTGGCGCCGTCTCAGCCCTCGCGCTTGTTGGCATGGTGACAAGCTTTCAGCTTTCAGCCGTTGCCAAAGAAAACAGCCAAGCGGACGCGGTTACGCCCGTTCCCACGTCTGCAGAGGTCGCACCGGCGGCGGCAACCGTAACTCAACCAGCCCCCGCAGTTGCGCCGGCTGAGCCCGCTCCGGCAGAGCAAGCAGTTGTTGTGGTCGACACGGCTCCTGAGCCCGCTCCGGCTGCGCCGGCCCCAGCGCCCGCTGAGCCGGCCCCAGCGC
>JBFYOK010000080.1:0-2584 GCA_041303845.1 Microbacteriaceae bacterium
ATCGACGCAATCGGCTCGTCACCTGTGATTGCTACGGTGTCGCGGGCCGTGACACCGATCAGTGCAGTCGGCCAGAGTTTGGCAACACTGCTCTCGCTGCCCCGTGGCCATCGCGAGACCCGCAGGCTGTTCGGGTCGAGCCCGATGGCATCGAGTTCGGGAGACGCGGCGGCTGGATGAGCGAGACCCTTCTCAATCAGGTCAATAAGTTGCCCAACTTGTTGGAGCTTTTCCGTCTCCACCCGAACAGTCTCGCGACGAGAAAATTCAATCAGGCTGCCGAGTTGCTCAAGAAACTCCGCCGAGGGTGGCTTGACGGTCGAGGTTGCATCACCATCATCGAGACCTTTGACTGAAATCTGTGCCGACGTCTGGTCGCCCACGACGATGGGGCGAGAAAGTGTCGTGCTCGCCAGTGCGATGAGGTCAGTCTCACTCGCCCCGGCACGAGCGAGGGAGAACAACTGCGACAACAGTGTCGTCTCTTGTCGCCGGGCTTCACTTTCGCGCTCGTTGCGCTTCTTGAGAACGGCATCGTTGACGGCGAGGAAAGGGACACCGTGTGGAACGAGGAGCAACGGCAGATTGCTTGCCGCACACGCATCGAGCAATGACGGAGGCGGATCGAGATGAACCTCGCCGAGCCCGAGTGCGATAGCGGATGCGCCGGCGTGCGTCACCGCATCGACAAACTGTTGTGCAGCGCGGGGCTCGACGAGCGAACTGCCGAGGGTGCAGACCAGCTCGTACTGGCGCAGATGCGGACGCGGGTCGATTTGTTCCGTCGCGTGAACCCACGAAACAGGAACTGAGGAGAATCCATCCGGAAGTGAGGCCGCTTCGATGGACAAGTCGGCGTCGGCAAGCAAATCGCCGATGGTTACGAGAAGATCGGATCCCGTCACGTCAGATTTCATGTCGTAATTGTAGCTTTCTACAACCGAATGGGCCCATTTTGTGAAATTTCCCACGATGGACCCCCATTTTGTTGTGGGAGCGAATAATGGGGGTGCACATTTTCACCCCCACTTAAAGAGGAGCGCGTTTTGTCAAACTCATCTGCAACGGCGCAGAGTCAGACCCTCAAACGAGATTTCTCGTTTGGATCTGCTTTTGCGTTCGCTTTCGCATTTATCTCGCCCATCGTTGCCCTATACGGAATCTACGGTTTGGCCATCTCCACCGCCGGCCCGTCGTTCTGGTGGGGCTTCCTGATTGTCTTCGGCGGTCAACTGCTCGTTGCACTCGTCTTCGCCATGCTGGTCTCGCGATGGCCCCTCGAAGGATCCATCTACCAATGGACAGCAGGTCTTGCCGGTCGCGGCACCGCCTGGTTCGCCGGTTGGATCTACATCTGGACGCTCATCATCGCGATGGCCACGGTTGCCCTCGGAGCTGCCGGATTCATCGCGAATTTGCTCGGCATGACCGAACCTTCCGGCACCGACAAGGCGCTCATTGCTTTCGTTGTTCTCGTCGTCGGAACGGTAATCAACCTTGCTGGTCGTGGAATCCTTAAGGGATTCATGTACGCGAGCATCGTGGCTGAGGTCATCGGTTCCATCGGTCTCGGCATCTGGTTGCTCGCCACCTCGCGCGTTCAGGACTTCTCAGTGCTCTTTGACGGTGGTGCCAGCATCGACGTGGCTGACGGCTACTTCAGCTTGACTGGTTCGTTCCTCGTCGCGATGGTCTTCATCGGCTTCTCGTTCGTCGGTTTCGAAAGCGCCGGATCGATTGCTGAAGAAGTTCGCGAACCAAAGAAGAACCTCCCCAAGGCCGTGCTCTTCTCGATTTCGTTCATCGCTGTCGTCGTCATGTTCTCGAGCCTGGCGATTATCTTGGCCACGCCGACCAACGCGGCGGACCTGCCCGGCTACGACGTAGATCCCGTATACGCGGTTCTCACCGCCGCACTGGGTCAGGGCGTTGCCCTGCCGGTTCAGGCACTCTTCGCTATCGGCTTCATCGCGAGCTTCCTCGCCTTGCAGACGTCAGCATCGCGCATGATCTGGGCACTTGCTCGAGACAACGCGTTGCCGTTCGCTTCGTCGCTCTCGAAGCTCAGCAAGAACCAGCGCCAGCCCGTCATCCCGATTCTCATCACGACGGTCATCGGTACTGCCCTGTTCCTGTTGAGCAACGTTGCAACGGACCTCTACATCCTGATGGTCAACTTCACATCTGGTGGCTTCTACCTCAGCTTCCTCTTCCCGGTTTTGGCATTCGTCATCGCCGTGTTTGGTGGCAAGTGGAAGTCGGGGCCGTTCTCGCTCGGCAAGGCATCTGGCCTCGTCGGCGTGCTCGCGCTCATCTGGATTGTGTTCGAGCTGCTAAACATCGCCTGGCCTCGTCCGTTCTGGGATAACCCGTGGCTCGACTGGTCGGTCGTCGTTGGCGCCGTCGGAATTGGCATCCTCGGCGTAATCATTTACGCCAGCCGCCGCTCGCGAATTCTGAACTCGGAATCCGCTGTGGCCAAGCTCAACGCTCTCGATGGAGAATCGAGCTCGAAGGGCGCCTCATCAAAAAAGTAGTACTCGTAACCGGTTCTGCTGGTGGCATGGGAATTGCCATCGCCCAG
>JBFYOK010000081.1:0-4975 GCA_041303845.1 Microbacteriaceae bacterium
CGGGCCGTGCTCGACGCAGCGGGAATCAAGACTGACGTGCACTATCCCGTCCCGGATCACAAGCAGAAGTGGCCGGACTTCGCGCCGAGACACATGCCCCTGACCAACACGGAGCGGGCCGCCGACCGAATTTTCTCGATACCCATGTTCCCCGAGCTCACCGATGCCGAGGTTGCTCGCGTCGCAGCAGCGTTGAGCTCGCTCTGATGACTGACGGCTCGGCGAGCATCGCACGCCTCATCAATTTGCAGGAGCATGTTGATCAGCGCGGACAACTCGTCGTGACCGAGGTCGGCAAGACGTTGCCGTTTGAGGCAGCTCGAATGTTCGTCATCTCGGGCGTGCCCGAAGGTGAGCCGAGAGGCATCCACGCTCATCGCCAGTGCCACCAGTTCTTGGTTTGCGTGAGTGGAAGCGTCAAGGCGATGGTCGACGACGGGGAGTCGCGACAGGTTGTCGTGCTCGATCGACCGAGCCTCGGCCTCCACATGCCCCCGCTGACCTGGGGTGCCCAATACGACTACTCGGATGACGCCGTGCTCGTGGTTCTGGCGTCACACCCCTATGACTCCGACGATTACATCCACGACTACGACGAATTCGTTTCGGTCGTGAATGCGAGCGGCACGGCGGACCTCACGTGAGCCTCTCGATATCGGTCGCGTTGTGCACGCACAATGGTGAGCGCTTCGTCGCAGAGCAGGTGCAGAGCATCCTGAGCCAATCGCGCGTGCCCCGAGAGATTGTGTTGTCCGATGACGCGTCGACGGACGACACCGTCGCAATCGTTCGTTCTGAAATCAGCGCATTCAATGAAGGTCGAGCAAAGCCGATTCAGTTGATCGTGCGCGAGAACTCACTCGCGTTGGGTGTGACCAAGAATTTCGAACAGGCAATTCGCCTGTGCACGAGTGACCTCGTTGCACTGAGCGACCAGGACGACGTGTGGGTTCCGGAAAAACTCTCGCGCATGGCCGATGAGTTCGACACGCGCGACGACCTCACCCTGTTGCACGCGAATTTGAAACTGGTGGATGCCCAGCTGCGGCCGCTCGGTGTGGACATGTTCTCGGCATACCGGGTCTCGCCGTGGGAATTCGAGTCGATTCATTCGGGTCGGGCCATTGACGTTTTTGTGCGCCGGAATCTGGTTACCGGCGCGAGCGCGATGTTCCGCCGCTCGCTACTCGATGTCGCGGAGCCACTACCCTCGGCGTGGGTGCACGACGAGTGGCTTGGCATCGTTGCGTCGGTCAGTGGTCGAGTCGACGTTCTCGAAGAGCCGCTCGTGCTCTATCGCCAACACGGTAGCAACGAGATTGGCGCGACAAAGATGAACCTTCGACACTACGTTGGCCGAATGGTTTTTCCGCGAACCGATCGCAACGAGCGACTCTTGACTCGTGCGCGACAGATGGCGGAGCATCCGGTGTTCGCCGGCCGGCCGTCCATGCGTGAGATTGCACTCGACAAGCTCGCGCATGAAACGGCGCGATCTAGTTTTCCGGGGTCTCGGCTTCGTCGACTGGGTCCGGTCATGCGTGAACGTCGCACGGGTCGCTATCAAAAGTTTGGCCTCGGATTACAAGACATCGCCCGCGACCTGATTCAGCCGGTTTAGGGCGGTCTAGCATGGTGAATATGTCGAAGTCAGGTGCGCCGGTCATTCCGTTTTCGCGGCCGTACCTCACGCCGAAAGAAATCCCGAACGTCACAGCGGTTCTCGAATCTGACCACTCACACGGCGACGGCATGTTTACGTCACTTGCGTCGCAACGCATTATCGACTTGACCGGTGCGCACAAAGCTTTGCTCACCACGTCGGGCACACACGCGCTCGACCTGGCCGCGCGTCTGCTCGATCTCGCTCCGGGCGACGAGGTCATCGTGCCGAGCTTTCAGTTTTCATCGGGGGCAACCTCCATCGTCTCGACTGGAGCCACGCCAGTTTTCGTTGACGTCGACCTCGCAACCGGTAACGTCGACCCGACTCAGGTGGCCGCCGGCGTCACGGCGAAAACCAAAGCCATTCAGGTCATGCATTACGGCGGAGTGCCGGTCGACATGGCGGCAATCATGGCTATCGCCGCAGACGCGGGAGTGCCGGTCATCGAGGACAACGCTCACGGCCTCGGTGTCAAGAGCGACCTCGGCGTGCTCGGGACCATCGGCGCGTTCGGCGTTCAAAGCTTTCACGATACTAAGAACGTGCACTGCGGTGAGGGGGGTGCGCTTCTCATCAGTGACCCGGTGACGGCCGAACGAGCCGAAATTGTGCGTGAAAAGGGGACGAACCGATCACGATTCTTGCGCGGCCAGGTCGACAAGTACACCTGGGTTGATCAGGGCTCGAGCTACCTGCCGAGTGAAATCAACGCGGCGGTTCTTGATTCCCAGCTCGAACACTTCGACGACATTCAGGAGAAGCGTTTCGCGATTTGGAACCGTTACCGCCGAGAACTCAGCCACTGGTCACAGCGCAACGATGTCGTCTTGATGAGCCCGCCGCAGAACATCCATGCCGCACACGTTTTTTACCTGCATGCACCAACAGCCGAAGCACAGCAGCGACTGCTTGCGCACATGCGCGAGAACGGGGTCATCGGCACATTCCATTACGTGCCGTTGCACTCCAGCCCGGCCGGTCAAAAGTTCGGTCGCACGGTTGGCGACATGGCCAACACCGACTCGTTCTCGAGTCGACTCGTGCGCGTTCCCCTGTGGACGGGCCTGACCTCCGCAGAAGTCGACCGCATTCTCGCTACCCTTGACTCGTTCGCGGTGTAATTCGCCGCTCGGCCACTTGGGCCGTCAGTCACACAGTCAAGGAGCGCGCCGGTGAGCAAGTCGCTAAACACGCTTCGCGGCACTCTTCGGGACGAAGGTCTCGCATCGTTCGGCTGGCGAGTGGGCAAATGGATGGCCAACCGCCGCAACCCCTATGCGCCCGTACCTCTGGAAACGGTCTATCGCGACGACGTGATTGCCGCCGACTGGACGTCCCGCCCCGACTTCAACTCAGGACGTGTTGCCGTGCCCAAAACCGGGTACAACATTGCGTGGGTTATCTCACCACCGAGTGCCATTGGCGGCGGACATCACAACGCGTGGCGATTCATGAAGTTTCTCGAAGATGCCGGTCACAACCTCACGCTCTATTACTACTCGGCACCTAAGTTTCCGAAGTTCACGCTCGACGGCATTCGTCGCACTCTCGCCGAGGCCAGTGCCTTTCCGAAACTCAAGGCCGAGATGCGCATGTATTCGCCCGAGAGCGGCATTGAGGGAGACTTTCACGCGATTGTTGCCAGCGACTGGGCGACCGCGTATGCCGCATATCGCTACCATGGTCAGGCCAAACGCTTCTATTTCGTGCAGGATTTTGAGCCCGTGTTCTTCCCGGCCGGATCTGATTACGTTGTCGCCGAGAACTCCTATCGGCTCGGATTTCACGGCCTGACCGTTGGTCCTTGGTTGTCGCAAAAGTTGACCCGTGATTACGGCATGACAGCCGACCACTACGACTACGCGGTCGATGCGCACTTTTACAAGCGCACAAACGATGCCCGCCGCGAAGACGTGATTTTTTACGCGCGACCGACCACCCCGCGGCGAGCAACGGAATTTGGTCTGCTCGTGCTCGAAGAGTTTCATCGGCAACGGCCTGAGGTGACCATCCATCTCGCCGGTTGGGATATGTCTGACTACAACGTTCCCTTCCCCTATGTGAACCACGGGGCGATGGATGTTCGTGAGCTGCCTCCGCTCTATAACCAGTGCGCTGCGGCACTCTCGATTTCGCTGACGAGCGCTTCGCTGTTTCCGTTTGAGGTCATGTCATGTGGCGTTGTGCCGGTTGTCAACGACGCAGAGAACACGCGCATCGCACTCGGCGACAACGCACACGTCGAATTCACGCCTCTGAGCCCGCAGGCGATGGCACGCGCACTCATGGCCGCCATCGATCGACCCGACCAGGTCGAGCACTCCCGAACGATCTCGGCGTCATTCGGTGACGCTGGTTGGTCTGACTCGGGCACGCAGTTTGTGGATGCCTTTACTCGCATCATGACCGGCGGCAAATAAGTTCATGGCTGACGTGACCGTCATCATCCCGACGTTCAATGGCGAGGCATACCTCGCACGAATTCTTGACGCACTCGCAGTTCAGAAGTTGACCGTCGGAAAGCGCACCGGCACGTTCGAGGTTCTCATTGTTGACTCTGGCTCGAATGATTCGACACTCGACATCATCTCGTCACGAAGCGGAATGGCCGGACCAACCGAAGTTCGTTTGCACCAGATTCCAAACTCCGAGTTTGGGCACGGCAAGACCCGAAACCTCGCAGCGAAACTCGCACGCGGAAAATACCTCGTCTATCTCTCGCATGACGCTGTACCCATCGCAGATTCGCCGGTGGGCAGCAGTTGGCTCACCAACATGGTGGCGCCGCTCGTTGGCGGTGGGGCCGGTAGCAATGACGTCATTGCCGTGGTGGCCCGACACATCGCTCGACCGAATTGTCCTCCTCTGCTCAAATACGAAATCGAGGGCGTGTTCGATCGATGCGGCAAACGAGACCGCGTCACCGTCGAGAAGCTCACCGCGGCCGAACGTGCAGCGTACGTGAAGTCGGCGACGATTCCTGCCGACCTCGACACACGTTCGTTCTACTCGGATGTCGCCTCGGCAACCATTCGGGATTTTCTTCTCAACGTCATTCCCTATCGCGACCTGCCCTACAGCGAAGACATGGCGTTCGGTCGTGATGTTCTCCTCGCCGGATACTCCAAGGCGTATCAGCCCCTCGCGCCGGTTGAGCACTCGAACGATGTCACGTTCAGCGAGTACGGCAAGCGCATCTTCGACGAAACACTCGGCCTTCGTCGGATCGGGCAGACTCGTTCATCATTGAGCTGGGGGCAAGCGCTCGCGCGAGCCGCTTACGGTGCGTTGAGAGATGCGCCGCGCATC
>JBFYOK010000082.1:0-9571 GCA_041303845.1 Microbacteriaceae bacterium
CTGCAGATTGCTCGACAAGGGCACGTCAACAACTGGGACCTCGTTGATGCCACCGCGCCATACCTCGGCGCCTATCTCGTCGAATCGGAAAACGTCGACGTGCTCAGAGAACTTGCCGAGAGCGACAATCTCTGGCTCAACCGGATTAGCGTGATGTTGACGTTCGCCTTTCTTCGTGCCGGGATAATCGAGCCCACACTGTGGATGGCGGACTTTCACCTCAACCACGAGCACGACCTCATGCACAAGGCCGTTGGGTGGTCTCTGCGCGAAATGGGCAAGTCGCACCACAAAGCGCTCGTCAGCTTTCTCGAAAAGAACTGCACGGTCATGCCTCGAACCATGCTGCGATATGCCATCGAGAAATTGCCGGACGCGCAGCGCAAAGCATGGTTAGCGAAACGCTAGTTGCGTGCCGTCTGCGGGACCCCAGCGCCGGGCTCCTCATCATCGACGCCGCAGTGGGCGAGATAGCATGAGAGCATGCCCGATCAGCCCGATGTTCTCAATTGGGCAGCGTCGGAGAGAAATCGTCAACGGTTCTCCGTCGAAACGTTGCCACTTTCCGAGTCGACGGAATGGAGCCTCCGCAATGGATCGCTCGTGCATGAGACTGGCCGGTTCTTCGAGGTTCGCGGTATCGAATGGACGGACGCACGCGGTGACGCAATCTGTTCGCCGTTCATTCTTCAACCTGAGGTGGGCATTCTCGGAATAGCCATCACAAACCGTGACGGAGAACCGCGCGTACTCCTCGATGCAAAGTTCGAGCCGGGGAATGTTCATGGTGTCGACATTGCTCCTTGCTTCCAAGCGACCAAATCCAATTTCGAAAAGGCTCACGGTGGCGCGCCGCCGGCCCTGTCTGACATCTTTCTCTCCCAAGAAAATTGGCATTCCCACGTTCGGCAATCTGAACAAGGCACACGATTCTTCAGAAAATGGAACGCAAATGTCGTCGTCATGGTCAACGAAGACATCCACATTTCGCAATCGATGCGCTGGTGCACGCTCCCGGAGTTGAGTTTGCTGCTACGAACGAGCCACACACTCAACACCGACGCGCGGTCCGTCGTTGCAACGAGTGACTGGGACCTATGGCTTTCGCCAGAATCTGCGTCACGGCAAGCCCCCCATGTGGGTCTGTCCCGTGCACTGCGCGAGTCACTTTCTGAACCCGTTCGACCGGGTCTCGAGTCGGAGACCACATCTGTTCTCGCATTGTGGGATTCGCAGCACGCGTTTTCCCCTCGCGACGTTCCCCTCGTAGATGGGCCGCAAGGTGTCAACGTGGATTCCACCGTGCCAACCGGTGACGTCGTGGTCACGCACCACCAGGTGTCGACAGACAGCCGGGAGCGTCACGCGTGGGATCAGCCCCTTATTGGAAGCACGTTACCGAGCGAGGAAGTACTCTTCTGCTCATTCGTTGATGGCGTTCCGTGCTTCTTCTTTGCGCCGGTTTCCGAAGTTGGACTCGAGCACGCTCAGCTTGGAAACTCGATGAGCACGTTTGATTCGGGTCGCGCTAACCCATTCATCGTCACAACATCGACAAACTCAGAGCTCATCAACGCGAGCGAATTGTTTTGCTCAATTACACAAAGTGATGAGGGTGGCCGATTCAACCGGCAGCTGGTGACGTACTCGATTCGACTCTTGGAGAATCAGGAGCAGCGTTCACGATTAACGCCAAAAGGCCTTTGGCTCACTCCCTCCGAAATTCAATCTCTCGCTCGACGTGAAGGATTCTTTACGAACGAAGCGAGAACAACCATTTCGCTGATTGTGGGCCTCCTGTGAGCCGCACAGAGTTCTCGGAAGCCACCATCATGGTGGCGGATCCCAGCAGCGATATCTTGCAACACTTCTCCCACTTCATGTCGGAGTATTTTGTTGACATCGCGCTCTGGTGCCACGACAACCCGGGCCGCCACATCGCGGTGCAGGACTGCGGAAAGTGCAACCCGTGGTTTGAACTGCTGGAATCGGTGGCGACCGTGACGATTCTGGCGCCGTCGAAGTTGAGCGATCTCGCGAAGAAGTCCCCGGACAATGTCTGGGTTGGCCGCGGGAAAGCCGAGTTTGCGACCAAGAAAGTTGGACCGAAGCTGCGCCGATTCGCAGAGTTTCTTTCAACAGACGTGGATCCTCACAAAGGCCATTCGCGTGTCTTCGCGCTTCGCACTTCTGACCCTCAGTTTTACCCTCCCCAGTCTTGGATTCGTCGAATCGACAACGAAAAAGCCGTGGCACGGATCCTCAAGAAATTCTTTTCTTTTGAGGCCGTTGAGTTCTTTGAGACCTCGCCTCGAGATGCGATTGAGACTATGTCCTCGTGCACGCTCTTTGTGGCTCAGCGGGGAGCGGCACTCATGAATCTCATGTTCATGCCCGAGGGGTCGACCGTTGTTGAAATTTACCCGCGCGATTTTCAGGCGCGTGGTGTCCGAATCGACAGGTACCGACGAACTTGCGCCGCCCTGGGCTTTCGGTATGTGCGCATTTATCAGAGGTCACGGACCTCTTCAGTTTCGCCGATTCGACTGGCACTCGTGCTTATGTGGGTCAAACTCTCAAGCCCGTTCGCAAAACCGGCCAGCTGGCCCAAGAGGGTCTAGTGGGGCTCGAACCCCGCCCCTACTGGTACGGCTAGGAACGCGCTGCGTTCGACACGCCACCAGCGGGCGCCCGAGAATGTTTCTCACCCACTCGAGACACGAAAAAGCGCGGCCCGTGAAGAGCCGCGCTTTTTCGTACCCCCGGTGGGACTCGAACCCACACTGGAGCGATTTTAAGTCGCCTGCCTCTGCCGTTGGGCTACGGGGGCCCGCCTTACTTCGGGCGCGATGCGTACGTTTCAAAGACGCGACGCGGCTCTTCTGCGGCAGCAGTTGACGCGATGTCGCGGCCGAGCCAAAGGTTGTTCCACCAGCCCCACACGACGCGGAACTTGCGCTCCCACGTGGGCATCGCAAGACCGTGGTAACCACGGTGAGCGATCCAGGCCGGCCATCCGGTGATTGCAAGCTTGCCGGATTGGAACACACCAACCCAGAGACCCAAGCCTGCGACAGCACCAAGGTTTTTGTGGAAGTAGTCGGTCGGTCCTTCGCCACGGAGCACTGCGACGATGTTGCGAGCAAGAAGCTTTCCCTGGCGAACAGCGTGTTGAGCGTTGGGTACGCAGTAACCGCCCACGCCACCACCGCTGAGGTCGGGGCACGCGGTTGCGTCACCGGCACCCCATGCGCCCTCGACAATTCCCTCGTCTCCCTCGACGCGTAGGTCAGGACGAACCCGGAGGCGTCCCCGGTCATCGAGTGGGAAGTCGGTGTTTCGAAGCATTGGAGATGCCATAACTCCGGCAGTCCAGACGATGAGATCGGTCTCGAAGGTCTTGCCCGACGAGAGCTCAATCTTGCCGTTGGCAGCTGACTTGAGTTGAGTGTCGAGGTGCACGGTGGCTCCGCGTGTGTCGAGGTTCTTCAAAACCCATTGGCTGGTCTTGAGCGAGACCTCGGGCATGATTCGACCCATCGCCTCGATGAGGTGGAAGTGGGTCTCGTCGAATGTGATTTCGGGGTAGTCCTTGAGAATCGCGGATGCCAGCGAGCGAAGCTCAGCGAACACCTCGATGCCTGCGAATCCACCTCCGACGACAACCGTGGTCAGAAGTCGTTCACGCTCTTTCGAACCAGCAGGCAACTGAGCAGCCTTATCAAAGTTGGTGAGCAACTTGTCGCGAATGTACATCGCTTCTTCGATGGTTTTGAGGCCCGTGGCATTCTCGGCAACGCCGGGAATGGGGAACGTGCGCGACACGGCGCCAGCAGTGAAGACGACATGGTCGTACTTCTCTTTGCGCTCCTTGCCCGCGTTCGGAAGAATCGTTGCCGTTTTCTTGGAGTGGTCGATGCCCGTGACCTTGCCAGCAACAACACTGGTGTGCTTGAGGTGCGACCGCAGGTTCACGATGGCATGACGCGGTTCAATCGAACCGGCAGCAACCTCGGGCAGGAACGGCTGGTACGTCATGTACGGCAACGGGTCGACAACTGTGACCTCGGCTTCGCCCTTACGCAGCCACTTCTCGAGCTTCCACGCCGTGTAGAAACCGGCATAGCCGCCACCGACGATCAAAATCTTGGGCACAGAAAACTCCAGCTAGTTTGTGGGAGGGAGGGACTCGCCATCGTGCGGGATGCTACGACGAACGACGTATCGCCGGGCCACCGCGACGGAACCAAGCGATATAAGAATAGCGAATCCCAGGGCCACCGATAACGGCAACGCCACCTGCGTGATTTCGAAGCGTGTTGGCCCAAGACTTTCGAATCCGCGATCGGGAAGAGCAAGCGGTGAGCTCGAAATGGTCGGAACAGGCATCGACGAAGCAGGGGCGCGACGGTACATCTTGACCCACTCCGAGAGGTCGCCGAGCGGATTCGCGGACACGGGTGCAACATCCGCCGTCACTGCGCCGGCGGCGTTGATGAGCCCGTATCCGTACGTGGAGGTGTCACCTGCTGGAGTGGCCGTTGAGATGACACGGTTGATGACGTTTGCGGCGTCCAAATCAGGATGCGCGGCGCGCACGAGCGCGACGAGGCCGGCCACAATCGGCGTCGCACCGCTTGATCCTGCCCACGAGACGGTGGCTCCGTTCGCATTGACTCCGACAAGGCCTTCGGCCGGTGCCGCGACTCCGATTGTGATGCCCTGGGTCGACGCATCCGAGCTCACTTGGCCCGACTCGTCGACTCCGGCCACAGTGAGCACACCGGGAATTGTCGCCGGAGCGCCAACCTCATCAGTGCCCTGCGCGCGGTTGCCCGAGGCAGCAACGATGACGACTTCCTTTTTGGCCGCATACAGGAATGCTTCGTCCCAGCTTTCGGGCCAGCTCAAGCTACCGCGCGTGATCGACATGTTGATCACCGTCGCACCTTGATCGACCGACCACTTCACGGCGTTGGCGATTTGTTCGTCGAACGGAACCGGTGCATCCGGTGAAATCGAAATCGATGCGCTGAGCAGACTCGCCGACGGTGCCGTGCCGATTACGCCTTCGCCGTCACCCGTTCCCCGTCCGGCCAGAACCGACGCGACGAGCGTTCCGTGATTCGGTGATGGACCAACCGGCGTGCGCCCGTCTTCGCTCCCCTGCCCCGAAAAGTCTTTGCCGCCAATGACGGCCCCGGCGAGGTCGGGCACGTCGGCGATGCCGGAGTCGATGACGGACACAATCACACCTTCACCCGTCGTGGTTTGCCACGCGGTGGTGAATCCGTAGTCTTCGAGCCAGTACTCCGCACTTCGCGCCCAGTCAGCCGATGCGGGGGTCGCCACAACCAGCCCGGCGCAGGCACTCGCGACGAGCGCCGCAATGGTGCGTGCTAGTCCATGTCGTAGTCGAGACATTCACACACCTCCGGTGACCAATCGCCGCGCGCCAAAGCCAAATCGCCTATCGGATTCACTCCCGGTCCCGCGGCCAGGGCGTGACCGGCGAGCGCATGCAAGCACTTCACGCGCTCGGGCATGCCGCCAGCAGAGATTCCCGACAATTCTTCGACGACCAGGATGCTCTCGCGGTCGGCCACGAACTGCTCATGCGCCGCAGCGTATTGCGTTTGGAGTGTGGCATCACCGCTCAGCATGTCGCCAAACTCAACCATGACGTGCGTTGCTTCCAGATCGGACATCGCCGCGGTCGCCGCCGGATGCGTCATGTAATACAGCGTAGGAAACGGTGTTCCGTCTGCCAGACGCGGACTCGTCGCAACAACCGTGGGTGCGCCGCAGACACATCGAGCGGGAATGCCGATGACATCGCGCGCGGGTCGTCCGAGTTGCGCTGACACAATGGCAATGTCGCGCTCCGTCGCGGGCTCGAATGGTGGACGCATGATCTACTTCGTCCCGGTCAGTTGCTCGGGTGTAGCCGTGCTGAGCCCTGCGATGACAACCGAGTTGAGCAACCCGGAAACCCAATCCACGTCGGTTTGCGTGAGGTCTGCCGAAACATCTCGCACGCGGTCTTTTTCGTTGGTGACGTCGTTGATCACGAGATAGCTCGTCTCGCCCGGCATCACGTAGAACAACCGGTCACGCGCCTGAGCACGGATGTAGGCCGGGTCGTTCCAGCGCGCGCGCTGCTTGGTGAGGGCATCCAGCTCAGAATTCTTCTCGTCAAGCTGCGCCTGAAGATCTGCGACCTGCTGTCTCTGCTCGACAACCGTGCGCAACGGATTCGACAACACGATGATTCCGAATACGAGGAGTCCAAGGATGAGGAGCGACACTCCAGACATGTGAAGTGAGGATGCCCACGACCCCATGAATTCGCGCGCATCTGCTACGCGAATCCGTGGAAGTGGTCGTTTGGCCATGGTCTCGTAGTGCGTGACTAACTGGTGAAGCGAGGGAAAGCACCGCGCCCGGCGTACACCGCGGCGTCGCCGAGTTCCTCTTCGATGCGGAGCAGCTGGTTGTACTTCGCAACGCGCTCGCTTCGCGCCGGTGCGCCGGTCTTGATCTGACCGCAGTCAGTCGCGACGGCAAGGTCAGCAATCGTGGTGTCTTCGGTCTCGCCGGAACGGTGGGAAAGAATCGCCGTCATTCCCGAGCGCTGCGCCATCGCAACAGCGTCAAGCGTTTCGGTAAGTGTTCCAATCTGGTTCACCTTGACGAGGATCGAGTTACCAGCACCCTTTGTGATGCCGTCAGCGAGGCGCTTCGGGTTTGTGACGAACAGGTCGTCACCGACGAGCTGAACCTTGCTCCCCAGCTTCTCAGTGAGGTGTGTCCATCCGGACCAGTCATCCTCATCAAGTGGGTCTTCAATCGAGACGAGCGGAAAGGCCGAAACGAGGTCGGCAAAGTACTCCGACATCTGGGCAGCGGTGCGCTTCTTGCCTTCGAAGTGGTACGCGCCATCTTTGTGGAATTCGCTGGCTGCGACATCCAACGCCAAGGCGATGTCTTTGCCGGGCTTGAAGCCCGCCTTTGTGATTGCTTCGACGATGAGTTCGAGTGCGACACGGTTGCTCGGAAGTTCGGGTGCAAATCCACCTTCGTCACCCAGCCCAGTCGCGAGCCCCTTCGACGAAAGAATCGACTTCAGTGCGTGGTAGACCTCCACACCCCAGCGAAGTCCTTCGCTGAATGTGGGAGCACCGAGCGGCACAGCCATGAACTCCTGGATGTCGACACCCGTATCTGCGTGTGCTCCACCGTTGATGATGTTGAGCAGGGGAACGGGAAGGGTGTGGGCGTTCGGGCCGCCGACGTAGCGGAAGAGCGGAAGGTCAGCGGAGTCGGCGGCAGCCTTGGCAACAGCCAGGCTCACACCGAGGATCGCGTTCGCACCGAGCTTCTTCTTGTTGTCGGTGCCGTCAATTTCGATCATGGCGGCATCAACCAGGCGCTGCTCGGTCGCATCCATGCCAACGATGGCGGGCTCGATGTCCTTGATTACAGCGGCGACAGCTTTCTGCACACCCTTGCCCATGTAACGCTTCTTGTCACCATCACGAAGCTCGTAGGCCTCGAATGCGCCGGTGGACGCTCCCGATGGAACGGCCGCGCGTGCAGCGGTGTTGTCGTCGAGCAGAACCTCGACCTCGATGGTCGGATTTCCGCGTGAGTCGAGGATTTCTCGAGCGTTGAGGGCAATGATGTCAGCCACGAATTACTCCTAGTTAGAACGGGTGAGGGAGGGAAAGTCTTTTGCGACTCGAGTCTACTTGGGGCTAACCGGGCAACCCTTTAGCCGAGTGGCTTGAGCGTGAGTTCAGCGAAAGTCGTGGTCTGCGCATCCACCGACGCAAAGTGCGTGAAGCCAGCGGCGGTTGCCCGATCGAGAATCGGAGTGAGGTTCTTGGATCGCTTTTCGAGTCTGACTCGGTGACCGGCAGCGATGGCCTGCGACTTGATGAGCGCGAGCGTTTCGAGCGTTAGACCGTCACCGGCAATGGCACCGGCCGTGGGCGCATCGTGTACGAGCACGACTCCCCCGCGCGCGCTGTCGTCATCCGCCAGCAACTCGACGATGCGCTCGAACCCGATTGAGAATCCCGCAGCCGGCACGTCGATTCCTAAGAACCGACCGATCATTCCGTCGTAACGACCGCCACCACCCACCGACGAACCAGATTCCGGATGCGCAATCTCAAAAATCGTGCCGGTGTAGTAGCCCATGCCACGAACAAGCGTCGGGTCAAAACGCACCTGCACGCTTGCGGGCAATTCGGCGAGCGCGTTCGCGATTGTCTCGAGTGACGCGACGGCGTCGGCGTCAATCCCGTCAGGCAGGACCGACAGGATGTCTGCCGTTGTCAGCGGCACTCCACCTCCAGTGAGGTGTGGCTCGATTTTCTCGAGGAAACCGCCGAGCACCGAGGCTGAGTCGGCACCGAATTCGGAGAGCTCTTCGACAACGCCGGCGACGCCAATCTTGTCGAGCTTGTCAATCGTGATGAGAGCAGATTCCCGTCGCTCTGAGGCAAAACCGCAATAGTCGAGCAGGCCAATCAAGATGCGTCGGTCGTTCAAGCGGATGGTGCATCCGTTCAGACCCAATGCGCTCAGTGCCGACGACGTGGCAAGAATCAGTTCGACTTCCGCCAGCGGGCCGGCTTCGCCGATGATGTCGATGTCTGCCTGAACGAACTGGCGGTAGCGCCCCTTTTGTGGTCGCTCGGCGCGCCAGACCGGCGCAATCTGAATGGCACGAAAGACATTCGGCAACTCGGCACGGTTCGTCGCATAGAAGCGGGCAAGCGGCACGGTGAGATCAAAACGAAGGCCTAAGTCGGCGAGGTCGTGAGCGTCACCGGATGCGTGTGCCGCGGCCAAATCGTCGGCACTCAACCCGCGCTTCAAGACGCTGAACGAAAGCTTCTCGTTGTCGCCGCCCAAACCGGAGTGCAGTCGCTCGTAATCTTCGACAACGGGCGTCTCAATTTCTTCGAACCCGTGAGCTGCATACGTCTGGCGAATCACAGCGAGGGCGCGTTCGCGTCGAGCCTTCTCAGTCGGGAGAAAGTCGCGCATTCCGCGCGGTGCGTTCACGTTGTTCGCCATGTTTCTAGTCTCCCACGAGCATCGGTGCCGACCGCTTTAGCGAAACCGCCTATTCGGCGTCGCGGATGTCTCCTTGAAGCCCTCGCAAGGCAACGCGCAAGGCCCGCTCGGCATCGAGGCCCTGGCCGCGGGCCGAGGCCACAAGGGCGAGCAAGACCGCACCCAACTCGCGCTCGTCGCCGAATTGAAACGGCGACGTCCCGTCAAGCGAAACCACACCGAGTTTGTCGGCCTTGCCGAGCAACTTGTCGGCGAGCAAGAGTGCGGGCATCCCCTGCGGCACACCATCGAGAGTGGATGACCGCTCTGACTTCTCCTCGCGCTTGGATTGCTCCCACACGGCGATAACCTCGTCGGGTGTATCCGCCCGAACATCGGCGAACACGTGCGGATGCCGCGAGCGCATCTTTTCAGCTGTATGTGCAGCGACATGCCGAAGGTCAAAGTCTTCGCCCGCAGTTTTCGACGCGATGTCCGCGTG
>JBFYOK010000083.1:0-8646 GCA_041303845.1 Microbacteriaceae bacterium
ACAGAGACCACCGTCACGGTCGTTGTGCGCGACGCAAACGGCAACCCCGTAGGTGCCGGCCAAGCGGTCTGTCTGGTACTTGCTGATGGGACGGGAACGCTCAGCTCGGGTCCGTGGGTAACCGATAGTGAAGGTCGCGTTACTGCCACCGTCACTTCTCCGGCCTCCCCGGGATTTGCGCAAATCGACGCGGCGTTTGGGACGTGCGACTCTCCTGGCGAGAACATCGGCTCCGTGAATGTCAACTTTGTGGACGGATATGTGCCTCCTTCGGACCCTGAGTCCAGTGGATCACCGCTTCCAAACACGGGACTTTCGACCACATCTCCACTTGTCCCACTTACGTTCTTGACATGTGGATTGGTGCTCGTCGTGGCTAGCCGCATTCGTAGGAAAGTGAATTAGCTCACGTGTTGTCCGAAGGTAAGGTGACCGGACCTGCCTCCTACTTCCCCTAGATTGAGAAGAAGTATGGCAAGCCTGTTGAACATTGGATGACGCAACTCAACGCCGTGCGAGACGCCAAGCACATGGACCAAGTCACGTATTTGAAAGAGACATTCGAGATGGGCCACGGTCACGCCAACGCAATTGTTGCCGTGTATCGCCAGCGCAACGGGCTCAACTAAGGCTTCTTCGGAACGACTCCGAGGATTTCCGCTTGATTGCGGTCAAGAAAGTCGGATTGCCCGAAGCACCTGGTCATTCCGGTGATGACTGCCGGCTCCGGAGGCTGGGGCCTCCCGTTCGCGGTCTTCGTTGACCAAAACTTTCCACGACCTACCCATCACCGCGACGACGGACTCAATTGACACCGTGTCATGAGGATCGCGACCTGCGTGATGCGCGGGGTGATGCTCGTCGAATGCGTGTTGAACCATCAAGAATGTGCCCCCGACGGCGACGAGAGAGATGAGTGCTGTTTCAGCAAGGTTCTCAGGTGATCGGGGAACCCCGAGATAGTGCACCGTCACGAGGTCGAAGGCGCCGGGGTCGAGAGTCGCATCCAGGAGGCCAGCGTGATGCCAGTCCACGTGCACCTGTTCACGTGCCGCATGCCCTTGCGCGCGTTCAATGGCAACGCCAGACAATTCGAGTCCCGTCACGGTCCATCCGTGCATAGCAAGCCAGATAGCGTCGGCGCCCTCACCTGCCCCCACATCGAGCGCACGTCCCGGCGTCAGGGATGACGCCTCCTGAGTCAACGTTGCGTTCGGTCGTCCACTCCACATTTGTTCTCGAGATGCGTAACGCTCGTTCCATTCGGACTCAGCGTCGGTTTTTGGCGACATGTTCTGAGGTCGGGCATTCGAATCATCGCGGCTCATGGGCTCATCCTAACTTCGAAACACGCACCATCAACCTTGCTTCAAGCCCTCGAAGACCCCCCCCCCGAAGCCCGGCAGACGTCCAAGCTCGCGGGCGAGATACGTGGCTCGTTCTTCGTCGTCAAGGGCGAATACGCCTAGGCCGTAGCGGTCACGAAGACCTGAAATGACTGTGGGGCCCGACATGACGTCGAGCCCCACAGTCCTTGCTGGTTTGTGACTAGCTGTTCTTGCTGCGACGAACCGCAATCAATGCGAACCCTGTCAGCGCGACAAGGGCCCCCGCGCCGGCAATCAGAGCGACCTGTGAAGCTTCCACACCCGTGTCGGGGAGTGTCGGCGAAGCAGGCAATTCGGGCAGGAAGGGCAACGACTGCAGGTTGAATCCATCAGCTCCCGAATACCGGATCGAGGCAAACACAACCTTGGCCGCCGTCATGTTCTCATTCGGTACGAATGCAATCAGCAGGTATTCTCCATCGGGAAGCGGCGTGTCGTTGTCACCCGTGAAGTCGACCGAGAAGGTGCCGTCGGGGTTGGCAACTGGTTCTGAAGCCATTACTGAGCCTTCGTCTGCGAATACCTGCGCCCACATGAGGGTCAGCGAATCGTTGGCGATTTCGGGGTTGTCAACAAGGAAGTTAAGCCCCAGGGGCGTTGACGGCGTAAACGATCCAAATGACGTCAGTGCGTCCGCCGGGTAGCGGAAGGTCACCCGAGTGCCATTGGTAATCGTCTCTGACGAGACAGCTTCGAGGGCGTTAATCAGCATGTTATTCGGGTAGAGATCGCTCGCAATTTCCCACGATGACGTCACATCGCCGGTCACGTTACTCTCGTTGCAATCCACTCCAATGACAACAGGAACCGTGTCGTTGTAGACGTCCGCCTCGCTCGGCAGCTGGTCGTCAAACACGGTAATTGCGTTATCGATCAGTGTCGCGACGGATCCCGAGAATGAGTAGGTTGTCGCGTTGCCGCTACCAGAGGTAGACCAGCCAGGATCGGTCACGTCAAGTTTCAGCCCTAAGGGCAGGTCGACCCCGATTCCATAGGCGTAGATGGGGTCGCCGACTAGAGAGACTGCTTCTTCAACGTAGAAGCCCTGGGTCATGAATAGGCTGACGTCACTGACGCTTGGGCCCGTGTAGTTGATGGTCAGGTTGTCGCCTGACTCGCTTTGGCTTGTGGCAATGGTTACGGCGTTACCGCCACACGTCCCAGCGCCGTTCAGTGAGTCAATGACGATCTCGTCACCACAGGCGCTCAGCGCGAGCACCGACGCACTGGCGACAGCGAGTGCTCCTGCCGTGCGAATGAATTTTTTCATGGTTTACCTTTCGCAATAAACTTTTGGTTAGTACATGAGTCTACTCGGTGCGTATTCGCCGGACGGGTCAATCGAGGCCGATGGCGCGCCAGAGGCTCGTTAGACCGCGCGCAGAATCAGCACGAACTGTCCCCCACCGGGCTGAATCTCAGTTTCGAGGTCGAGGTCGGGCGCAAATCGGCTGAGGCGATCGAGCAGCCACACCGAGGCGTCCGTCGCGTCATTCTGGTCTGGACATCGAGCGACAATTTCGCGCCCGCCCTTGCGACGCAGGCGCTCAACGGTGGCAACAATCGGCGACGGGTCAACAACGAACAAGTCCGGTGACCACGCAACAACCGCCGGGTTCTTGCCCTTCATCGTGTTGCACTGTCGATGCGCGAGTCGCTCGATGACGTCAGTGCGCTTCTTCGAAACTTGCACGCTGAAGCTGTCGACACTGGGGCCAAGATCGGCATTGACGGATGCGTCAGGATCAACTGGGGCATCACACAACCAACAACGCCAGCCGTCGCGTTCGCCCACTTCGTTCAAATCACTCATGTGTTGAGGCTAGGCGATTTCCCCGCGTACGCTGGTCAGAATTACGAGGAGAACCATGTCTGAAAAAAATGAAGGCGCATTCACCGCCGAAGAACGTGCTGCGATGAAAGAACGTGCGCGCGAGTTAAAGCTCGAGGCGAAGCGCGCGGCCACACGCGAGTCCGGTGAAGCTGACATTCGGGCCAAGATCGCCGACATGGATTCGGCCGGGCAGAAAGTTGCGAAGCGCATCCACGAACTCATCACGACGGCGGTACCTGACCTAATGCCTCGCACCTGGTACGGCATGCCGGCCTACACGAACGCCGATGGAAAAACCGTTGTCTTTTATCAGGACGCGGGAAAGTTCGATAGTCGCTACTCGACGCTGGGATTTCAAGACGCAGCGGATCTCGATGACGAGTCTGGTTTCTGGCCAACCTCATACGCAGTCGTCAAACTGACTCCTGCTGTAGAAGCTCGGATCATTGAGCTCGTCAAGCAGGCAGCCCGCTAGCCAATCGGCGGTGGCTGTCGCAGCGAGCCAACCGACTCGAAGGCCAGTCCTGCTTCAATCAGGGCTCGATCGGAGTAGCCCCGCCCGGCGAGCGTGAGCCCAACCGGCATGCCGATGTCGTCGGTGATGCCCATCGGGACCGTCAATGTCGGCACACCCATGTGGCGAATAGCGTAATTTCCGTTCGAGAAGAGCACACCGTTTCGCCACGCGGCGTCTGCCGACGCGACATTCGTATCTGCGTTCGCCGGGCCGATGTCGGCGTTTGCCGGGAAGGCAACGAAATCGTATTCGTTGTCGTTCATCCATTGCTCCAGCAATCGACGGCGAAGTTCTTCTAGGCCCCGAAGACCGACCGGATAGTCGGGGTGATTGTGTGGATGCTCGAGCCCGGCTTTCGCCAAGCCGACTGTGACGCGGTAGCGCTGGTCATAGTCCTCTACCTCGGCGTAACGATCAGGCAACGACCCCGGCGGCGGCGGGAAGATCTGGTCGGGGTCGACGTCCGCGAGACGATGACACGACGGGTCGCCGTTCGCGACGAGAAAGTCATCCCAGCCGAATGCGAGCAATTCGTTGAACTCGTAGTGCATCCAACCGTCGGGCAGAAGCCCCAGCCGTTCGATGTTCTCCCCCGCAGGCACACCACCCTCGTACTTCTCGACGAGAGGAAAATCGCTGAGCACAACTTCGGCGCCCAACGCACGCAGTCGGGCAGCGGCCTGTTCCCACAGCTTCAGGATGCTCGCACGCGTGTCGATGTCCATCGCCGCCCCGTCGCCCACGTACACGCGTGGCACGGCGATTCGTTTTCCGGCGAGCGCGTCAGCTACCCCGGCCGCACCTGGCAGGGCAGCCCAGGTCGCGGGCGCGTCGGCTAGTGGCACGGGCAACTCAACGAACGGCTGGTCGATCCAGAAGTCTCCGCGGGGAGTTGCATCGGTGCGGGTCAGCGGGTCGAGCAACTGACACAGGTCGGAAACAGACCGCGCATACGGCGTGACGACATCGCGCAACGCGAAGAGCGGCCATACGCCACGCATCGAAATCACCCCGCGAGAAGGCGTGTAGGTGACGACGGAGTTGTTCGATGCAGGTGACCGACCAGACGACACCGTCTCGCTTCCGAGCGAGAACGCACCAAAATTTGACGCCAATGCCACAGCAGAGCCCTGCGATGACCCAGACCCAAAGGCTGCGGCCAAGAAGCTCGGGTTGTAGGGGCTCTCCGCCCGTCCGTGCGCTCCACGTTGCATGCCGCCGTCCGCCATCGGAGGCATATTGGTGCGACCCAGAAGAACGGCGCCTTCTCGTCGGAGCTGCTCAATCGCAAAAGAGTCTTCGGTGGCGCGCAGCTTCGTAAAGGCCGGCGACCCGCCCGCAACGGTCATGCCCGCAACGCGGTAGCTGTCCTTGACCGTGTACGGAATTCCGTCGAGGGGGCCACGCGATTCGCCTCGGGCGCGGCGGTCGTCCGATTCAATGGCTTCAGCTCGGGCATCCGGATTCAGCACGGGGACGGCGTTGAGTGTCGGGCCGGACTGGTCGAGTCGTGCGATGCGATCGAGGTAGTACTCAACGAGCGCAAGGCTGGTTGTTCGTCCGTCGACTAGAGCGCGTTGAATATGCGCAATGCTGGCCTCATACGGGTCGAACTGTTCGGGTGCTGACCCACTCGGTGTCATCGGAAACCTCCTGTCGACCACGCTAGCAATCACGGCAACCCACGAGACCACTATTCTTTTCTCATGTTTCTTCACGAATTGAACTGGCTCGCAATCGTCGTCGCATGGATTGCAGCCTTCTTCGCCGGAGCGGTGTGGTTTGGCCCAAAGACGTTCTTCCCCATGTGGTGGAAGGCAATGGGGCGTGACGCGAACGATATGAATGTCGGTGGTAGCCCAATCGTTCTGTTTGGCTCGACCGCAATCGCGTCTCTTGTTCAGGCCGTAGCCGTGGCCTCGGTGATTCACTTCTATGCAGCTTCCGACCCATCGTTTGGGCCTCTCAACGGTCTCTTGACCGGTCTGTCACTCGGCGTTGGATTCGCTGCAGCCACTTCACTCAGTCACCGTCTGTTTTCAAGTCAGAACTTCAAAGTTTGGATTATCGAAGTCGGCAGCGACGTGCTCAACCTGTCGTTGATGGGTCTCATCATCGGCTGGTGGCGCTAGGCGCCAACACCAGCGACCTCACGAGCAGATAGCGCATGTCCACCCACGACGTTGTTGCCGCCGAGAGCGAGCGCTTCGACACAGGTCTCAACTGGGTTGTTCGCGTGGTCGCTGTGCTTGCGGGGATTCTTGTCGCAGTTACGCTGAGTCTCGCCGGTGACCCGATTGTGCACGGGCATCCGCTGTACTGGATTCTGCTCGCCATTACCTTGCTCGTGTCCATCGCCGCCGCTGTGCGTTCGTTCTGGCCCCGACGCAAGAACTCCACTCTTCGCCGATTGGGTCGAAGCTTGCTCGTGGTGTTGAGCATCAGTTGGTTGGCCATCGTCAGTTGGCTGATGCCGGCGGGAGCAACCGAGACAGGACTCGACGCGATGGTGACCGATGAGTCGGTGACAGTCGTCGAAACCAGCACTCAGATTTTGCTCACGCCATCGGGCGACACAAAGCCGACCGGGGTGTTTTTTCAACCAGGCGCCAAAGTGGATGCGCGTGCGTACGTCAACACGTTGCGCCCGCTTGCTGTTGCCGGGCACGTTGTCGTCATCGCCAAGCAACCATTAGGTATCGGATTTCTCGCTACCGACGCATTCGATGGCGCACGCTCTGCGTTCCCGAATGTGGCGCAGTGGGTTGTCGGCGGGCATTCGCTCGGCGGTACGGTCGCGGCTTTGCAGGCAGCCGGCGACGCTTCGAGGGAGAGCGCATCGGCGAGCGCGGCCCCCGTCGTCGGGCTGTTTTTGTATGCCTCGTACCCGGCCGGAAACATGAGTGACATGGGTCTGCCTGTTTTGTCGATCTCAGGGCAGAATGACGGCCTCTCAACTCCCGATGCGATTGCTGCGAGCATCCCGAATCTGCCGAGCACAACGACGTTCTACGAAGTGCCGGGAGCCAATCACGCCTCCTTCGGCGAATACGGGATTCAGGCCGGTGACGGCGTGGCCACGGCAAGTCGTATGAGCACTCACAGCGACATCACGAAGGCAACCGTCGACTTCGTGAATGGCCGCGACTGATTACTTCTTCTTCGTCAATGCTTTCTTGGCAGGAGACGTGATGAGTTTTGCGGCCTCACCCGTGATGATGCCCTGTCGCATGTATTGCGTCAGTCGCTCGCGTGAGTCAGCAATGTCGAGGTTTCGCATAGTCAGCTGACCGATTCGGTCATCCGGTCCAAAGGCAGCCTCTTCAACCCGCTCCATCGACAGTTTCTCTGGGTGATAGCTCAAGCTCGGTCCGGACGTATCGACAATCGTGTAATCATCACCACGACGAAGGCGCAGAGTAACCTCGCCCGTCACCGCTGATCCGACCCACTTCTGGATGCTCTCGCGCAACATGAGTGACTGCGGGTCAAGCCAGCGTCCCTCGTACATCAGTCGACCCAGGCGGCGACCCTGTTCGTGATACGTCGCGACGGTGTCCTCATTGTGGATCGCGTTGAGCAGTCGCTCGTACACGATGTGCAGAAGTGCCATACCGGGCGCCTCGTAGATGCCACGGCTCTTCGCTTCGATGATTCGGTTCTCGATTTGGTCCGAGGTTCCCAATCCGTGACGGCCGCCAATTGCGTTGGCCTGTTCAACAAGCATGACTGGGTCATCAAACTCAACACCATTGATCGATACGGGGCGACCGGCCTCGAAGGCCACCGTGACGAGCTCGGTCTTGATGTCCACGTCGTCACGCCAGAAGGCCACGCCCATGATGGGGTCGACGATGTCGAGCCCGGTGCTCAGCTCTTCAAGATCCTTGGCTTCGTGAGTCGCGCCCCAGATGTTGGCATCCGTCGAATATGCCTTCTCGGTCGCGTCGCGATAGGGGAATCCGTGAGCAACGAGCCATTCCGACATCTCTTTGCGGCCACCCAGTTCTGCAACGAATGTCGAGTCGAGCCACGGCTTGTAGATGCGCAAGTTGGGGTTCGCGAGAAGTCCGTAACGGTAGAAGCGCTCGATGTCGTTGCCCTTGTAGGTTGATCCATCGCCCCAAATGTCGACGCCGTCCTCGTGCATCGCACGCACAAGCATCGTTCCCGTTACGGCGCGGCCAAGGGGCGTTGTGTTGAAGTACGTCTTGCCGCCGGAGCGAATGTGGAAAGCGCCGCACGCGAGAGCCGCCAAGCCTTCTTCGACGAGCGGTCGCCGGCAATCAACCAGGCGCGCGATGTCTGCGCCGTATTCCTTTGCGCGGGTTGGTACGCCCTCGATGTTGGGTTCATCCGGTTGGCCGATGTTCGCCGTGTACGTGCACGGAATCGCGCCCTTGTCGCGCATCCACGCCACCGCCACCGAGGTGTCAAGACCACCCGAGAACGCGATTCCAACTCGTTCGCCGACGGGCAGAGAACTCAACACTTTAGACATGAGCCAAGTTTAGGCTTTCTTGGTCGACGAGCTACGTGTCTGCACCAACCGATGAGGGCTAGGCCAGTCTCTCTTCGAGCCCCCACGCTTGACCGTACCCACCTTCAGATTCGGGTTTTGCCATGAGTTCAAGGAAGGGAACAGCATCGAAGAACTCCGGGCCGACCACACCCGAACCTGACCACTGCCCGTTTGCGAGGAGCTCCAAAGCTACGACGGGATTCAGCGCTGTCTGCCACACAACACATTGTGAGTCGTATTCGCGCATGGTCCACTCGTTGTCGGAGACGTGGTAGAGATACACCTCTCGGGGTGATCCGTCGACGCCAGTTCCCGTAACCCAGACGCACTGCGCACCCGAATCGGCACAATTGAGTCGAGGTGAAGTTGGTGAAGTGTCTTGAGT
>JBFYOK010000084.1:0-3119 GCA_041303845.1 Microbacteriaceae bacterium
CGACGGTAACAAGCGCTTGGCGCTCTCCGCGACAGTCTTGTTTCTCGGCATGAATGGTTTCGAACTTCTGAGCGGCGAGGAAGAAACTTTTCAGTTCATGCTCGCTTGCGCTCGCGGCGACCTCGAGCTCGACGACATCTCGACTTGGCTGAGAGAGCACATCGAGCCGATTTCATAAGCGAGTTCGTGGCCGGCATCGTCAGTCATTGTCAGTCATTGTCAGTCATTGTCAGTCATTGTCAGTCATTTTTCGACACAAACATGCTGATGACATTAAACATGTCATCAGCGATGATATTTTGTTCAGGAACAGAGGCGTGGTGTGTGCCTCTCCCTCCCAACCCGAAAGGATCCGCGTGTCGAATTTTCAAGTCTTGTCCCGAGTCGGAGCGTCAACGGCGCTCATTGCGACCGCCCTGTTTGCATCGTCTGCGGCGTATGCTGCTGACCCGGTCGACCCAGTGCCAGGTGGCGGTGGCGCCGCTCCGCCTGCGCAACCAGCAAGTTCATTGACGTGGACGGCTCAAAGTTTGTGCCCGGACGAGACGGCAACGCTCAACATCAACGGCGTGAGCAGTCAGTCCACCTCGAACCTGACAGCTCCCGAGGTATTCCAATTCAAGGTAAACGGCACCCAAGTTGGCATTAATGTCACGACCTTGTCGACGGGACCCAGCTATCCATACGAGTACTTCACTGGCCTTACGGCTTCGTATGGCGACCAGGTCACGGTGTCAATCGTCAACTCGTCGACGTCCGCCGTCGTTTCTACGTCGACAATCACCCTGGGGAACGATACGTGCCCAGACCCTGCGGCATCCGGATCGCCCGAGGCGACACCCACTGCGAGCGCGTTGCCCGACACCGGCGTAGACGCGAACTCACTCGTTGCGACGGGTGCAGCAGCTGCACTGGTTGCTGCCGCAGGTGCCAGCCTCGTGGTCGCTCGTCGCCGCAAGGCTCGCGCGTAGTTTCGCGAACAACATCAGGGAGGGTCATCCATACCGGATGGCCCTTCCTTTTTTCTTGACCGGATTCTCCTCACGCACGAGCTGTCAGTCCGCCATAATCAACGCATGAGCACTGTCGCGCGACCAACGCACGGCCGGCGCGTCATCGTTGCCGTCAATCCCACATCGGCGTTCGGCAAAAACTCATTCGCCGGATTGTCCACGGCGCACGCGTTGATCGAGGCCGGGCATGACGTGGTCGAGCTACGCCGGGAATCGTTCGCCGAGTTACGCGACGCGGCCCGAGATGCGATTGCCGAGGCGACGCGGGCGAATGCGGCGCATCCGGTGCTCGTCGTCGTCGGAGGCGACGGCATGGTCTCCCTCGGCGTTAACCTCGTGGCCGGCACACCCGTGCCGCTCGGAGTTGTGCCCGCGGGCACGGGCAACGACCTGGCGCGCGCGCTCGCGTTGCCGGTTGGGGACATCGGCGCGAGCATCCGTCATCTCATCACCGCGCTCAAAGCCAAGCCGCAAACAATCGACCTCGGCCGCATCACGCACGCCGGCGGTGTCGTCTGGTTCGCCGCGGTGCTCTCGGGTGGGTTCGACGCGATTGTCAACGAGCGCGCCAACCGCATGCGACACCCACGCGGCAAGAGTCGCTACACCATCGCTCTTCTGCTCGAGTTGGTCGGGCTGCGGCCTCGAACGTATGAGTTGACGCTCGACGGTGAGCATCAGACCGTTCAGGCGAACCTCGTCGCGATCGCCAACGGTGAATCACTCGGTGGTGGCATGCGCATCTGTCCCGAGGCGTCATTGACGGATGGACTGCTCGACATCGCCTGGCTTGCACCTGTCACGCGGCGGCGGTTCCTGAAGCTCTTTCCGAAAGTGTTCTCGGGCACTCACGTCGGTGAACCCGAGGTAACAATTCGTCGAGCGAAGCGCGTTCGTCTGGATTCGCCGGGCATTGTCGCGTACGCCGATGGGGAGCGCGTTGGTCCGTTGCCCGTAGAGGTCGAAGCAGTGCCGCACGCCGTCAATGTGTTCTTCTAGGCGGATTAGGCGGGCAATATTGCGGTGTGGCATACTCGTCTAGTCGCGAAACGGCCCCATCGTATAGCGGCCTAGTACGCCGCCCTCTCACGGCGGTAACGCGGGTTCGAATCCCGCTGGGGTCACAAAAAAACAAGAACCGCCATTCCGGCGGTTTTTGTTTTTTCTGACCCTCTGTGTGACGTGATTCGAACCAGTTCTGGGCCCACGGCGTTTGCGAAGCGTCAGCTTCGCGCCGGGGACCCGCTGGGGTCACAAATGAAAAAGACCGCCTTCATGGCGGTCGTTTTCTTTAGTGCAAGGTGTCGTCGGCCGCACCGACGAGCCGACGCGTAAACGTCACGACCAAGCCACCTCGCGACGGGCTCGCGAGAAAGAGTCCGGCGCGCCACGACAGGTTCGCATCCAGCGGCGCGAGGCGCACGAGTTGCCACGGCCCGTCACATCGGGCGCGCACAGTGAGAGCATCCCCCTGTCGACTCACGCGTAGGTGAACCTCGTGGCCGGCCCAGTCGGCAACCGGCGCAACCGACCAGTCAGACACCTCGCGGGTAACGACGGCCCCGAGTTGCGGAGCGCCGTCGGCAAACTCGACACCGGCCTTGATCCAGTTGTCGTCGTCGTGCCAGACCATGATTCCCGCCTGGTCGAATTGCTGGTCATAGTCGAGCATCCAGCTAACTTCAACCGCGGTTCCATCCGCGAAGTCGTTGAGAAGAGCGTGCCCATTGTCGTGAATGAAGTTGTACGACGTGGTGCGCCAAAAGTCGCTGTGCGGCTCGGCGGTCACCTGCAGGGTTTCACCATCATCGGTGACGGATGCGGGGGGATTCAGCCATTCGCCTGCGCTGCGGTCAACTTCGTGCACGAGGCAATTGTGTCACGGGCGTAGACTCAAAAAAGAGCTCCTTGTTCGTCGGAATGCGTGTAACTGTGCGCTCATTCCGCGTGAGATTCATCTGGAGGAATCGTGGACAGCACCGAATAGTGCCCTTACCCGGGCGCCAATTCCAACACCGGCACCCAGAACAAAGACTGGTGGCCCAATCAGATCGATTTGACAGTGTTGCGTCGCAACTCCGCGCTGTCGAACCCGTTGGGTGAGAA
>JBFYOK010000085.1:0-5301 GCA_041303845.1 Microbacteriaceae bacterium
ATGACGTGTTCGAAGAATGGGGCAATGAAGCGATCCCCATCGGGGAGGGCAACCCACAGCTGAACGCCGTGCAGCGATTCGGTGCGGGTGGTCGAAATTTCTGAATGGGAGATCCCGGTTCCTGCGGTCATCAAGTTGAGTTGGCCGGGTGTGATCATCTGATGAGATCCCACGCTGTCGCGGTGCTCGACCTCGCCGGCGAACAACCAGGAGACCGTCTGAAGGCCAGTGTGCGGGTGAGGTGCGACGGACATCCCACCCGTTTCACGGACGAGGTCAGGGCCGAAGTGATCGAGAAAGCACCATGCGCCAATCGTGATGCGCTCGCGATTGGGCAACGTGCGGCGCACGGTCATGGCACGGAGGCCACCGAGGGGCACGTCACGCGGTTTCACGATGCTCACGATTCACCGTAACCCGAGGTTGCATGGATTTGTTCCCGCACCGGGCGCTCACGCCTACGGCGAACACGGGACTTTTTGGGTTGTCCGCTCGTTACTCTCAAATATGTGGAGGTCTCAACGGACCGGAACACGCAACTATCCAAGGAGTGGCAATGTTTGAGAGATTTACCGATCGCGCTCGCCGCGTCGTGGTCTTGGCTCAAGAAGAAGCCAAGATGCTCAATCACAACTACATCGGCACGGAGCACATTCTGCTCGGCCTGATTCATGAAGGTGAAGGCGTTGCCGCCAAGGCCCTCGAGTCACTCAACATCTCTCTCGACGCCGTGCGCGAGCAGGTGCAAGAAATCATCGGGCAGGGTCAGCAGCAGCCGACCGGGCACATCCCGTTCACACCTCGCGCCAAGAAGGTTCTCGAACTCTCCCTGCGTGAAGCACTGCAGCTCGGCCACAACTACATCGGCACGGAGCACATTCTGCTCGGCCTCATTCGCGAGGGCGAGGGAGTTGCCGCGCAGGTACTCGTGAAGCTCGGCGCCGATCTCAACCGCGTACGTCAGCAGGTCATCCAATTGCTCTCTGGTTACCAGGGCAAAGAGCAGGTCGCTGCCGGCGTCAAAGAAGAATCACAATCCGCAGGCCAGGGATCGCAGGTTCTCGACCAGTTCGGTCGCAACCTCACGCAGCAAGCCCGCGAAGGCAAGCTCGACCCAGTCATCGGGCGCGAGAAAGAAATCGAGCGCGTCATGCAGATTCTGTCGCGCCGCTCGAAGAACAATCCCGTGCTCATCGGTGAACCTGGCGTGGGAAAGACCGCCGTGGTCGAAGGACTCGCCCAGGCCATCGTCTCGGGCAACGTTCCTGAGACCCTCAAAGACAAGCAGCTCTACACGCTCGACCTCGGCAGCCTGATTGCCGGAAGTCGTTACCGAGGTGACTTCGAGGAACGCCTCAAGAAAGTAACGAAGGAAATCCGCACACGCGGAGACATCATCGTCTTCATCGACGAGATTCACGCTCTTGTGGGTGCCGGTGCGGCGGAAGGCGCCATCGACGCGGCGAGCATCCTGAAACCGTTGCTTGCTCGTGGTGAACTGCAGACCATCGGTGCGACCACGCTCGACGAGTACCGCAAGCACTTCGAAAAGGATGCTGCCCTCGAGCGTCGCTTCCAGCCGATTCAGGTGAACGAGCCGAACCTTCCTCACACGATCAACATCCTCAAGGGTCTGCGCGACCGCTACGAAGCGCACCACAAGGTGCAAATCACTGATGGCGCAATCGTGGCAGCGGCGAACCTTGCCGACCGTTATGTCTCCGACCGCTTCTTGCCAGACAAGGCCATCGACCTCATTGATGAAGCGGGCGCGCGTCTGCGACTGTCGATCCTGTCGAACCCGAAAGAACTTCGCGAGCTCGACGACAAGATTGCGCTGGTCCGGGCCGAGAAGGAAAAGGCAATCGAAGACCAAGACTTCGAGAAAGCCGCTTCGTTGCGTGATGAGGAGAAGAACCTCCAAGGCGAGCGAGTGCGCGAAGAGAAGAAGTGGCGTTCGGGAGACGCGGCCGGTCACGGTGTCGTCGACGAAGGCGTCATCGCCGAGGTGCTCGCTCAGGCCACGGGGATCCCTGTCTTCAAGCTCACCGAAGAAGAGTCGGCTCGACTGGTCTTCATGGAGAAGGCACTGCACGAGCGCGTCATCGGTCAAGAAGCTGCAGTCATGGCGCTGTCCAAGTCAATCCGACGCACACGCGCCGGCCTGAAAGACCCCAAGCGCCCGAGCGGCTCCTTCATCTTTGCCGGCCCAACCGGTGTCGGAAAGACCGAACTCGCCAAGGCACTTGCCGAGTTCCTGTTCGACGACGAGTCGGCCTTGATCTCTCTCGACATGAGTGAGTACGGCGAGAAGCACACGGTTAGCCGTTTGTTCGGTGCCCCTCCCGGATTCGTTGGATTCGAAGAGGGTGGTCAGCTCACCGAGAAGGTGCGCCGCAAGCCGTTCTCCGTTGTTCTCTTCGATGAAATCGAGAAGGCGCACCCCGACATCTTCAACTCGCTCCTTCAGATTCTCGAAGAAGGACGCTTGACCGATGGCCAGGGTCGTGTTGTTGACTTCAAGAACACCGTCATCATCATGACGACCAACCTGGGTACCAAGGACATCTCGGGTGGCCCCGTCGGGTTCCAGCTCGAGGGAGACTCGGGCAACGACTACGACCGCATGAAGGGCAAGGTCAACGAGGAGCTGAAGAAGCACTTCAAGCCAGAGTTCCTCAACCGCGTCGATGAAATCATCGTCTTCCCGCAGCTCAACAAGGACGAGCTTCGCCAAATCGTCAAGTTGTTCGTTGCGCGACTGCGTGACCGCATGCTCGACCGCGACATGTCAATCGAGATGTCGGATGCCGCGAAGGATCGCCTCATTGAGATCGGGTTCGACCCGACTCTCGGAGCACGACCACTTCGTCGGGCGATGCAATCTGAGATTGAGGACCGCATCTCGGAGCGCATCCTCGACGGTGAAGTGAGCCCCGGTGACCACATCAAGGTTGATTTCGTCGATGGCGAGTTCACCTTCGAAACCGTTCGCGTACCGGTGCCCGCTGAGTAGTCTTGCCGAATGACCTTCACCGTTCGGCGCGCCCGCACCGCGGATGTGCCCGGCATCGCGGCGCTTCTCGCGCCGTATGTGGAGGGGCGCATCCTGCTCGGCAAAGAGCGGGTGGACCTATTCGAACAGGTGCAGGAGTTTCGTGTCGTTGAAAACGAAGCCGGTGCTCTCGTCGGTTGCGGTGCTTTGCACGTCATGTGGGAAGACCTCGCTGAGGTTCGGTCGCTCGCGGTGACGACGGGTCTGCGCAAAACTGGGGTGGGCGCGGCTGTACTCGAACGGCTGATTGCGGATGCCCGTGAGCTGGGTGTCACTCGGCTGTTTTGCCTCACCTTCGAGGTCGAATTCTTCTCACGCTTCGGTTTCGCGCCGGTAACCGACGAGCTTGTCGACGTGAAGGTCTTCGCCGAGCTCGCGAGATCGCATGATGAAGGTGTTGCCGAGTTCCTTGATTTGGCCCGAGTAAAGCCAAACACGCTCGGCAATACGCGGATGCTGCTCAACCTGTAGCTACCGTGGAGGGATGAGCTCGCAGCATCCACCTCGCCGTCGTCGTCATTCGCCCAAGGTCTACCGCCGTCGACGCGCCCTCGTTTTGCTTGTGCTGCTCGTGCTCATCATCGTGGTGTGGGTGAACGTAGCCAACGCGGTCAACGGTTCGAAGAAACCCGCGTCAACGAGCACCTCCACGTCGACAAGTACCGCAACGCCAAAGCCCGCGACCACGGGCACTCCGATTCCTTCGGCTGCAGCGTCGACGGTTGCTGCGCCGTGTGACCCGAAGAAGATTGTCGTCACGCCCATCGTTGATGCGAACAGCTTTGACTCAGGTCAGCTTCCAAGCTTCCAGATCGGCATCACGAATACGGCGAAGGAAGCGTGCACGTTCAACGTCGGCACCTCACAGATGTCGATGACCGTGACGAGCGGCAACGAAACCTATTGGAAGTCGTCGGATTGCCAGGCTGAGTCCTCTGACACCGAAGCACTGCTTCTTCCGTCGAAGATGGAGGTCTCGGCACCCTTCCAGTGGTCACGCGAATACAGTTCGCCAGACACCTGCGACGGCGGCCGCGAGGCTGTTCCAGCCGGGGGAGCGTCGTATTACCTAGACGTGCAGGTTGGTGCAGCGAAGTCGGCAAACGGCTTCCAGTTCTTGCTCTACTAGTCGAAATCCGCCGCCCGCTCGAGGGCTCGAACCTAGAACGCCGCGTCGATCTCTCGTTCGCGGGCGTCCTTGCCGGAGTCAAAGGCGGCGTGCAACGCACCGCGCAGTGTGGTCTGGCCGTCGTCGAGGATGTTCGTGAATCCGAGTCGGCTTGCCTCGGCTGCACGCATCTTTGCGGCTGAAACGGGGCGGATTTCCCCCGCAAGACTGATCTCACCGAACGCCGCCAGCGTGTGGGCAACGGCACGGTCGGTCGCCGCGCTCGCTACGGCAATTGCAATAGCGAGGTCAGCGCCGGGCTCGGTGAGCCTCGCTCCTCCGACGGTCGACACGTAGACGTCTTTGTCGCTGAGCTTGAAGCCCGCTCTGCGCTCGAGCACGGCGAGCAACATGGCCACACGGGAAGCATCAACGCCGTTGGTGACACGGCGAGGATTCGGCGCACTCGTCTCGACCACGAGCGCCTGAATTTCAATCGGCATCGCGCGACGGCCTTCGAGTGCAACCGTCACGCAGGTTCCAGAAACGGGCACCTGCGAGCGACTGAGAAACAGTCCACTCGGGTCAGTCACCTCGACGATGCCGTCGCCCGTCATCTCGAAGCAACCCACTTCATCCGTCGGGCCAAACCGGTTCTTGAGCGACCGGATGAACCGCAACGCGGTTTGCGTATCCCCCTCGAAATGACACACGACGTCGACAAGGTGCTCGAGGGTGCGCGGTCCGGCGATCGAACCGTCTTTTGTGACGTGCCCAACGAGCACGAGTGGCAGGTCGCGCTCCTTCGCGAGACGCACGAGCGCACTCGCCACTTCGCGCACTTGCCCCACGCCGCCGGCGAGGCCGTCGACCGACGAACTCGAAATCGTTTGCACCGAGTCAACGATGAGCAGGTCGGGGTTAGTCACGTCAACCTGGCCGATGACGGTGCTCAGGTCGGTCTCACTAATCAGGTACAGGTTGTCGTTCAAGGCACCGGTGCGGGCCGCGCGAAGTCGAACTTGATTGACCGACTCCTCGCCGCTCACATAAAGCACGCGTGCGCCGGCTTGGGCCCGGCGCGAGGCGACTTCGAGAAGCAGGGTCGACTTGCCGACACCGGGCTCGCCCGAGAGCA
>JBFYOK010000086.1:0-5746 GCA_041303845.1 Microbacteriaceae bacterium
ACCCTTCCATTACCGGTCCCCTGCAAGACGCGATGACGACAACGGGCCTCGCGCTCGCAACCGACCCCGCGTCGGTGAGCCCCAATGACACGAAGATTTTCGAGCTGCTGTCGTCGAACGACCCGGCGGCAATTGGAGATGCGCTCAACGGAGACACATCGTTCTTGACCGGAGCAAACCCGGCGCTGGCAAACCCGTTCCTGGTCGGATTCTCCGAAGCAACCGTTTCTGTTTACTGGATTGGCCTCGGAGTTGTCGTGGTCGCATTCATCCTGAGTTGGTTCGTCAAGGCTGTGCCGCTTCGCCAGAAGTCGGCGATGCAAGAGGCCGCGGACGACAACGCCGCGCTCATGGCTGAACAGGCTGCCGAAATGACGGGCTCGATGGTGTCACCGGGCATGGAAGCTGAAGTTCTCGAAGCTGAAAACAAGGCCGACACTGCGTCGGCTACGAAAGCTTCTGCTGCAAAGCCAAAACGGAAGTAGAGACGGGCGTCTCACTCGGCGTTAGCTCCGAGGTGAGCGGCTCCCCCGCGACGATTCTCAGCGGGAGCACCCCTGCCCAGATGGAACGCGGGTCTCCGTCATTAACTTCTTCGTCGGGCATCTTGTTGCTGATCTTGACGCTGACCTCGTCCAATGGCACGCGCAACACGAGAGTCGCCGCGAGTTCCTTCGACTTGTGTTCGCGCACCTCGCCCGAGCGGCCCGGCATGAGGTGATCGGTGATGATTCGCAGGGCATCCATCTTGTCGTCACTAGATACGACGGATGCACAGCCGCGAATCATCGCCGAGCGATAGTTCATCGAACTGTCGTACCCGCTGCGCGCGTAGACGAGACCGTCGAGGTGCGTCACGGTAATCGCGAGCGGTCGACCGTCGGACATATCGCGAAAGAACGGGCTGCCCGTCGAGCCGTGAATCAGGAGGGTTTCGCCGTCACGACCGATTCCAACCGGCAACACGATTGGCTCCCCGTCGCGCACGAACCCGACATGGGCAATCGTCGCGGAATCGAGAATGTCGTTCAGCGCATCCCGATCAAAAACCTGACGATCATTCAGGCGTGTGATGCGCGTTCGGGGCGAGTTAGGCAGGTCGTTGGTCACGACAACAGGCTAGCCGTGAGGCGTGCCGTCGTCACGATTATTGCTTGGCTACCCGAGTGAATTCGACGTCGGTATCGGCAAAGCGCTGCCGCATCACCGCAATGGCCTCAGGGTTTTCGTCGACAAGCGTGAAGGCTCGTCCGAGTTCGATGGCTACGGCCCCCGTCGTCCCGCTTCCGGCAAAAAAGTCAAGCACCTGGTCGCCCGCGTTCGATGACGCGGCGACGATGCGGCGCAAAATGCCGAGAGGTTTTTGGGTTGGGTAGCCCGTCTTCTCTTTGCCTGTGGGCGACACGATTGTGTGCCACCACACATCCGTCGGCAGCTTGCCGCGCTCGGCTTTCTCAGGCGTGACAAGGCCCGGCGCCATGTATGGCTCGCGCTCGACCGCATCCGAGTTGAACGTGTAGTTCTTGGGGTCCTTCACGTACATCAGAATCGTGTCGTGTTTGGCCGGCCACCGATTCTTTGGCTTGCCGCCATAGTCGTATGCCCAGATGATTTCGTTCACAAAACAGTCGCGCCCGAAAAGTGCGTCGAGCAGCACCTTGGCGTAGTGGGCTTCGCGGTAATCGAGGTGAACATACAGCGTGCCGGTCGACGACAGCACTCGCCATGCTTCAATCAGTCTCGGTTCGAGAAACGACCAGTAGTCATCAAATCGATCGTCATAGCTCTTGAGGTCCGTGCGAATTCGTTCGTACGTGACTCCCTTGAAGCCGGCGTGAGAACGCGGTTTCGCGGTGATGTCCGAACTCGTCTGGCTCGATTCATCTCGCCGCAGCGCCGTCGTGCTCGACCGAGCTTGTTCGCGCCCGGTATTGAACGGAGGGTCCAGATAAATCAGGTCGAAGACACCGTCCGGCATGCCGGCGAGCGCGAGCATGTTGTCGCCTTCGATGACACGATTTACCACGCCGTCAGTCTGGCAGAGCCTAGGCTGGCGCTATGCAGACTGAAGTCGTTCACGAAAAAAGCGACGCTCGTTATGTGATCTTGGTCGATGGCGTCGAAGGCGGCGAGCTCACCTACACGCTGAGAGGTGACGAGCTCCTCTTTACCCACACTTACGTAAATCCGATTCATCGTGGCCTCGGGCTGGGTGCAATTCTGGTGCGGGGTGCTGTCGACGATGTGCTCGCGACCACAGACGCACGCATTACGTCTGGCTGCTGGTACGTCACCGAGTGGCTAGAAAAACACCCGAATTATGTGGTGGACGCGCGATCCGGAGGCATCGACGCAGAAACGGGAAACGCCTGTCGGATTGTGCCGGGAAAGAACGCCTAGCTCATCACGAACAGCGTCAACTGGCGGTGTGATCTGCAATCCATGAGATGACGTCGTCAATGACTTCGTCTTTGTTCGTCTCGTTGAACATCTCGTGGCGACCACCCGGATACACGGTGACGGTCACGTCATCTTGGCCGGCAGCAAGATAAGCATCCGCGAGCCTGAGAACGCTTCGCTCACCACCGAGGGAATCCTCGCTGCCGCAGTAAATCAAAAGCGGGACGCGCGCCATGTGCGGCGAGGGCGTGCCAAAAAGGCGAAGTCCGTCCATGATGCCGAACAGTTTGAGGGTATCCGCGCTGAACGCGAGCGGGTCCTTGTCGAAGTCAGTGGCGACCTTTGGGTCGCGGCTCAGCCACTCGTTTCCGGTGCCGCCAGCAACCGCAAAACGCTTGTTGAGGTCTCCGGCGTTCATGTAGCCGGGACGTCGGTAGGCCGTGCCACTCAAAATGACGCCGGCATAGCGTTCTGCATCCGTGTTGATCAGAATCTGCCCTTGCAGCGAACCCATGCTGTGCCCGAGGAAGAAGATGGGGAGCTTCGGGTTTTCGTCTCGAATGATGTTGGTGAGTTGGCGCAAGTTGGCAATCGTGGCGCGAAGACCACCGGTGCCGAGGTGGCCGAGTTGTGTGTGGTCGCCTCCCCACTGCTCGAGACCCGTGCGGCCGTGCCCGCGCATGTCCGGCGCGTAGACGGTGTAGCCCGCGTTGACGAACGCGGCGATTGGTTTGGCGTATCGGTGCGAGTGGTCGCCCAATCCGTGAACAAGAAGAATGACGCCCTTCGCAGGCTTCTTGGCTGCGTGCACGTCGTAGGTGATTCGAACACCGTGTTCATCAAGGAACGTTGTCATGTTTCTCATCTTGTCACCATCCCTCGCACGAGGCACTAGGTAGGCTCATTTCATGCGCTCTCAGTACGACGTCGTCATCGTGGGCGGCGGACACAACGGCCTCGTCGCTGCTGCCTATCTCGGTAAATCGGGCAGATCCGTGCTCGTTCTCGAGCGAGACGACCACCTGGGCGGGGCAGCCATCAGCGCGGAAGCATTCGCCGGTCACGACGCGCGACTTTCGCGTTACTCCTACTTGGTCAGCCTGCTTCCGCAGCGCATCATCGACGACCTCGGGTTGAAAATCGAGCTCATCCGTCGTCGCTATTCGTCGTATACGCCGGTTCCCGGTTCGCCGTCTCGCGGACTGCTCGTCGATATGGTCGACGCGGAAGCCACCACGGCCTCCTTTGCGGCCATCGGCGAAGCCGACGACGCTGTCGGGTTTGATCGCCTCTACGAAGACACCCGGCTCATGGCGGAAAAGATGTGGCCGACCGTCACGGAGCCGCTGCTCACGCGGTCGGAGGTACGGTCGATGGTCGATGACGGCGTCTGGGACCGCTTCATCGAAAAACCCCTTGGGGGCGCAATCGAGCACTACTTGTCAGGTGATGTGTCGCGCGGGGTTGCGCTGACGGACGCACTCATCGGAACGTTTAGCTATGCCGATGACCCGTCGCTCGCCCAGAACCGTTGTTTTTTGTATCACGTGATCGGGGGAACCACCGGCGTTTGGGATGTTCCTCGCGGCGGCATGGGTGCCGTCTCAGGCGAGATGGCACGGGCAGCCCGAGAGGCTGGCGCGGAACTTGTCACCGGCGCCGAGGTCGTTCGCATCGATCCCGGCTCGACGAGCGAACGCGCATCCGTCACGGTCGTCGTCGACGGCCTGGAATCAAGCGTGACGACTGACCGGGTCCTGTCCAACGTTTCGCCGTGGGTCCTCAGTGAGCTCCTGGGTGAGCCGCTTTCCGATGCTGAGCGACCGGCTGGTGCGCAGATCAAGGTAAACCTCCTCTTGAAGCGACTGCCCCAGCTCGCAGACTCAAGCGTGAGCGCTGAGCAAGCTTTTGGTGGCACGTTCCACATCAACGAGACCTACAGCCAACTTCAGCAGGCGTATGAACTCGCTGCCGCCGGCACCGTACCCGACATGTTGCCCTGCGAGATTTACTGCCACTCGCTGAGCGACCCGAGCATTTTGGGGCCGGAGTTACGCGCTTCCGGAGCCCACACCTTGACAGTTTTCGGGCTTCACGCACCACACGCTCTTGTCACACCCGAAAACAATGATCGCATTCGCGACGAATTGGTCGCGTCGGTGCTGCGCTCGCTCAATAGCGTTCTGGCCGAACCGATTGAAGATGTCGTGATGTTGGATGCGCACGGAAACCCGTGCATCGAAGGCAAGACGACCCTCGACCTCGAGTTAGCGCTCAACATGACCGGAGGGAACATCTTCCACGCCCCGCTCTCGTGGCCCTGGGTTGAGGACGATGCTGACCTCTCGACACCGGCCGCACGCTGGGGTGTCGCGACGAATCACCCGCGTGTCTTGCTGTGTGGTTCCGGCGCACGCCGGGGTGGAGCAGTGAGCGGCCTCGGCGGACACAACGCAGCCATGGCTGTTCTCGAAGGCGCTTAGAAATGCCTACGTGGGAATCATTGACGACCTTCATCGTCGCTTCGCTCGTGCTGATTGCCATCCCCGGGCCGTCAGTGATGTTCTCCGTTGGGCGCTCCCTTGCGTTGGGAAAGAAGTTCGGGGTTCTGACTGTTCTCGGCAACGCGATGGGCACGTTTGTCTGGATCGTGCTCGTTGCCGTCGGACTCGGTGCCGTCATCGCCAGCTCAGAGGTTGCCTACCAGGTGATTCGCTACGGTGGCGCGGCGTACCTGGTTTATCTCGGAGTCATGACGATTGTTCACCGACACGCAAAGGCACCAGACCTCGGAGGCACGCTCAAAACACAGACCGTGGGCAAGACGTTGCGCGAGGCTTTCATCGTTGGCGTGACCAATCCAAAGACCGCCGTCTTCTTTCTCGCGGTCCTTCCGCAATTTGTAAACTACGCCGCCGGAAATCTGTGGTTTCAAATGCTGGTGCTTGGTCTCATTTTTGAAGTGCTCGGAATCATCGGCGACATGACCTACGCCTTGGCCGCGGGTTACGCGCGAGATTGGCTTGCGAAAAACCCTCGTCGTCTCACTGTCATCATCACAACCGGCGGCGCAATCATCATCGCTCTTGGGCTGTTTCTCGCCTTCGTAGAATCCCCGTAGCTTTCGAAGTTTTGAACTGGTCGATTGGGAGGCCCACGAATCCGTGTGAGGATTGACGCATGACTCGACGCGCCGTAATCATTGGCGATGTCGGACCGGTCAACGAGGTTTTTCACGTTGGCGACGAAGCCATGACCGAACGAGCCATCATCGAGCTCCGGGCGCGCGGATGGAACGACCTCACAGTCATTTCGGCGAATCCTGATGACACTGCCTCTCGATATG
>JBFYOK010000087.1:0-8095 GCA_041303845.1 Microbacteriaceae bacterium
AGCTGCGCCACAGCCCGCGACATCTGCCTTTCGGCACTCGTAAATCCTAGCGCGATTGATTCTCGAGGATTTCACGAAGAGCTGGCCACGACGATGCGAAGCCGGGATGCAGTTCTCGCGCATCCACGTCGTCGATGGCAACCCACTCCAAGGCGATGCTCTCGCCATCGTTGATCGAGGGCTCAAAGAGTTCTGCTACCTCGACGATGACGGTCGTGTAGGTCCACTCGCCGTCGATGACCGGCATCGTGACGACGAGCTCCGTGATGACCGTGACTTCGTCGGCAGGCACGCCGGCTTCCTCGTGAGCTTCGCGTAGCGCACCCTCGACGGCAGATTCGCTATGCCGGCGTGCGCCGCCGGGAATCCCCCACGTGCCACCGTTGTGACTCCACGCCGCTCGGTGTTGCAACAAAACCCCGTGCTGGCGATGCCAGACCAGAACTCCAGCGGCCCCGAACGCACCCCAGTACTTGGTGCCCGACGCCGTGTAGACCCACGCATCGCCTGGATCTCGAAGGTGAGCCGGCGGCAAGGGCGGTGGCACCGGGTTGTCCGGCGACCATCCTTGCGGTGCCCAATCCTTCGGGGTTTGGGTCATTACTTGCGGGCCCGCTTCTCGCGCACGCGCATGTTGACGTTCACCGGCGTGCCCTCGAAGCCGAAGACCTCACGCAAGCGACGCTGAATGAACCGGCGGTAACCGGCGTCGAGGAACCCGGTCGTGAAGAGAACGAACGTGGGCGGTCGTGTCGACGCCTGTGTGCCGAACAGGATGCGCGGCTGCTTTCCACCACGAACGGGGTGCGGATGCGCTGCCGTGAGTTCGGCCAAGAACGCGTTGAACTTTCCTGTAGGAACGCGGGTGTCCCACGACTCGAGCGCGAGTTCGAGTGCGGGAACGAGCTTCTCCAAGTGGCGTCCGGTTCGGGCAGAGATATTCACTCGCGGGGCCCACGCAACGTGCGCCAAGTCCTGTTCGAATTCGCGTTCGAGGTAGCGGCGGCGATCGTCGTCGAGCAGGTCCCACTTGTTGAACGCCAACACGAGTGCGCGACCGGATTCCAGCACGAGGTCGATGATTCGAACATCCTGCTCGCTCAATTGTTCACTCACGTCGAGAACGACGACAGCGACTTCGGCCTTCTCGAGGGCAGCGCTCGTGCGCAGGGTCGCATAGAAGTCAGCACCGTGTTGCAGATGTACCCGGCGACGAATACCTGCGGTGTCAACGAAGCGCCAGATCTTGCCGCCAATTTCGACCTGCTCGTCAACCGGGTCACGCGTGGTTCCCGACATTTCGTTGACAACAACGCGCTCTTCGCCGGCAGCCTTGTTGAGCAAGCTGGACTTGCCCACGTTCGGGCGCCCGATGATGGCAACCCGACGGGGGCCACCGACCTCTTGCTTTGCGACTGCCGACACCTCGGGAAGGGCGGTAACAACTAGGTCAAGCAAGTCCGCAACGCCACGACCGTGGAGCGCGGAAACCGCGTAGGGCTCGCCAAGACCGAGCGACCAGAGTGCCGCCGCGTTAGGCTCCTGGCGCATGTCGTCGACCTTGTTCGCGACGAGGTAAACGGGAATCTTCGTCTTGCGCAATAGTCGAACGACGTGCTCGTCCGTCGCAGTCGCTCCGACATTGGCATCGACGACGAACAAGACGGCGTCGGCTAAATCAATAGCGACCTCGGCCTGAGCAGCAACTGAGGCATTGATGCCCTTGGCATCAGGCTCCCACCCGCCAGTGTCGACGAGGGTGAAGTTTCGTTCGTTCCACTCCGACTTGTAGGCAACGCGGTCACGCGTCACGCCGGGAGTGTCTTCGACGACGGCTTCGCGACGGCCGAGGATTCGGTTTACCAGCGCAGACTTTCCGACGTTCGGACGACCAACCACGGCAAGCACAGGCAAGGCCGGCAGGTACGTGATCTCGTCGGGGTTTTCGGTGACGGTTTCGAGGATGTCGAAGTCATCGTCATCGAGGTCATAGTCATCGAGACTCGCGCGTAAGGCGGCAGCACGAGCCTGCGCCAGGTCGTCGTCGAGTTCATCAAGTGCGCTGGTTAGACTCTCCAGCTCACCCGACTCTTCAACGATGTCGGCTTCTGCGTCGTCTGACGGTCCTTGGTCGCTCATCTTGTCGCTCATTACGCTCCGCCTGCCCGGATTAGGCCGACCACAGCGGCGATGGTTTCGTCATAGGTCAAGTCGGTCGAATCGACCGTGGTCACGCCATCGGCGGCGACCATGAATTCAGAGACCTTTGCGTCGGCACTGTCTCGTGCTTTCAAAGACGCGGCGGTAGCTTCGGCCGCTGCAGCAGCATCGTCAGATGACGGGGTCGGCAACTCGGCCGCCCGGCGCGATGCCCGCGCCTCTTCGGATGCCGTGAGCAGAATGCGAACGGGAGCATCGGGAGTAACAACCGTGGTGATGTCTCGACCCTCGACGATGATGCCCGGCTGCGCGGTGTTCGCGATGATCGAGTGGAACACCGAGTTCACGTGTGCACGAACAGCCGGAACCCGTGCGACCGAACTGACCGCAGATGTGACGCGCGACTCGCGAATCGCATCCGTCACATCTACTCCGTCAACGTGGAAAGTCACGTCATCCGGGTTTGTTCCGCAACGGTAGGCAAACGTGTCGAGGCAAGCAACGATTGCGGCTTCATCGCTCAGGTCAGCATCACATTCGAGAACGTGCCACGTGACAGCACGGTAGGCAGCCCCGGTGTCGAGGTACGCGAAGCCAACGGTGCGAGCCGCGGCCTTGCTGACCGAAGATTTTCCACTACCTGCGGGGCCATCCACCGCAACCACGAAAACGCTCATCGGGCGATTCTCCATCCGCGCTGTTCCAAGTCATTCACCAGACGATCGACGGCATCAGGCAAGACGCTGAATTCGACGATTCCCATCTGTGCACCAGGTGCGTGCTCGAGACGCAGGTCTTCGAGGTTGATGCCGAGCTCGCCAATTTCGGCGAGCAAGTTTGCCAACTGGCCAGGTCGGTCATCAATGAGAACCGTGACACTGCTAAACGTGCGGTTTTGCCCGTGCTTGCCCGGCAAGCGAGCCACGCCCTCGTTGCCACGTGACATCGTTTGCGCCAGCGTTGAGCGCGAACCCGTTGAGTCGAGGGCTCCCAGAGAATCGATAACTGCACCGAGATCGGTATGAACCCCGCGCAAGACGTCAACAACTGCGTGCGCATTCGCGCCGAGAATCTGCACCCACAGGTCGGGTGAGCTCGCGGCGATACGTGTGACGTCGCGAACACCCTGGCCGGCGATACGCACCTGCGCGTCGGAAGCCGAGCTGAGTTGCGCCGCCATTAATGTCGACAGAATCTGAGGCGCGTGCGAGACGAGCGCAACGGCTCGGTCATGTTCATCCGCCGACATTTCAATCACGGATGCACCGAGGTCAAGGATCAGGTCTTCGACGAGTCGCACGCCCTCGCTGGTGTTGCCCGGCTCGCGGCAAAGAACCCACGGGCGACCGAGAAACAAGTCTCCGCGGGCTGACACCGCTCCCCCGCGTTCGCGGCCGGCGAGAGGGTGACCACCGACGTATCGAGTGACGTCGACGCCGAGGTCACGCAAGTGATCACGTGGTGCGACCTTGACACTGGCGACGTCGGTGACGATGGCGCCGGGAAAATCAATCAATTCACGCGCGATGACATCGGCAACCACATCGGGCGGAACGCACACGACAATAAGGTCGGGAGAATCGCCCGAACCTGCGAGTCGACCCGCGCCGAGGTCTTCGGCAAGTCGAGCCGACGAGGGTGAGGAATCGGCAAGAGTGACGTCGACACCGAGCGGACGAAGAGCGAGACCGATGCTCGAGCCCAAAAGCCCTGTGCCAACGATGCGCACCGATTTACCTTCGAGACGAACGGAAGTTGAGGTGGCGTTCACGTCACATCCGTTTCGATTGAGGGTCATTCGCCGTGTTCGGCTAGTTCCACATCATCCGAAGAGCCACCACGTGCAAGGGCGAGGATTTCGCCTCTCTCCAGTTTAGTCAGGTCGCGCCACTGCCCTGCCGGCAGGGTGCCGAGGTGCAGCGGGCCGAATGAGCGACGCACCAAATCGATGACGGGATGCCCCACGTGATTCATCATGCGTCGCACAATGCGATTGCGCCCTGAGTGAAGCGTGATTTCGACGATGCTGAATTTGCCCGCGGGCTCAACAGTCATGAGTCGCGCTTTGTCGGCATGAATCTCGCCGTCATCGAGCTCGAACCCGGACGTTAGCTTGGCGATAACCTGCGGTGTCACGCGACCGCGGACCTTTGCCACATAGGTTTTCAAGACACCAAATTTCGGATGCGCGAGCGCCTGTGCCGCATCGCCATCGTTCGTCAGAATCATGAGCCCGCTGGTGTCGGCGTCGAGGCGCCCGACATAGAAGACACGTTCCTCGAACTCATCCGCATAGGTGCTGAGATCGGGGCGTCCGTTTTCGTCCTTCATGGAACTCACCACGCCCACGGGTTTGTTCAAAATCACGTAGCGACGGCTGACATCGAGTTGCACGGGGGTGCCGTCGACCTCGACCGTGTCGGTTTCGGGATCAATTCGCCGACCCAACTCGGTGACGACCTCTCCATTGACTGTGACGCGGCCCTCGACGATGTAGTTCTCACACACGCGGCGCGATGCGACACCCGCCGCGGCGAGAACCTTCTGCAGACGTACGCCCGTCGGCTCTTCAAAGTCCACGGATTCGCCAGCCCTAGAAACCCTCTTGGCCGTCAGGCAAGAGCGGAGCGATCCGCGGGAGCTCTTCGAGTGAGTTGATGCCGAGCTGGGTGAGCAGAACATCCGTCGTGCCGTAAAGAATCGCGCCGGTTTCGTTGTCGGTCTGCACTTCGGTGATGAGACCGCGGCCGAGAAGTGTGCGAACCACCGAGTCCACGTTGACCGCACGAATCTGGGCAATCTGTGGTCGACTGATTGGTTGGCGGTAGGCGACGACGGCAAGTGTCTCGAGTGCAGCCTGCGTCAGCTTCGTCGGATTCTGCGTCAACACGAAATCGCTTACGACGTGGTCGTACTCTTCACGAACGTAGAGACGCCATCCGCCACCGACTTCACGCAACTCGAATCCGCGCTTGACGCCGGGTTGACCGTCTTTCGACTTGCCGTCGTAGTCGGCGACGAGGTTTGCGATAGCCGCCTTGATCTCTTTGACGGGTGAACCGAGTGCCGTCGCCATGCTGACAAGGCTTTGTGGTTCGTCGGCCACCAAGAGAATCGCTTCGAGAGCGCGCTCAAGATCCATATTGTGCTCCTAGGTTTGCGAGCGAGTCATCCGACCACGTCTCGGCCGTCCAGGTGAGCGTGAGCTCACCGAGCGGTTCATGTTGTTCAAAGACAATCGCGGCGTGCCGATACAACTCGAGCACAGCCAAGAATCGAGCGACAACGACGCCGGGGAGTCCGGCATCCGCGATGAGTTCACGAAATGTGAGTGGCTTGCCCTCGCGAAGTCGGTTCACGACGTGGGCAGCTTGCTCACGGATGCTGACCAGCGGTGCGTGCAGGTGGTCGAGTCCGACGGTGGGAAGCTCGCGGGGCGCGAATGCCAGCAGAGCCAGCGTTGCGAAGTCTTCCACGCTCGTGGTCCAGACCAGGTCCGGCACACTCTTCCGGAACTTCTCTTCGAGGCGCACCACTCGGGCGTGACGGGTCGACTCTGCCTCGAGGTGACGTGAGAACCATTCGGAGACATCCTTGAAGGCTCGGTACTGCAGGAGTCGGGCGAAGAGCAGGTCTCGCGCCTCAAGCAGTGCCACATCTTCGGCATCGACAAGTTCACCCTGTGGCAGGAGTCCGGCGACTTTCAGGTCGAGGAGTGTCGCCGCAATAACCAGGAACTCGGTTGCCTCTTCGAGTCCTTCGGCGAGATCCATGCCCTTGAGATATTGGATGAACTCATCCGTCACCACGGAGAGTGAAATCTCGGTGATGTCGAGTTCGTGCTTTGAGATGAGCGAGAGCAGCAGGTCGAACGGCCCCTCGAACTCACCCACCGCAACCCGAAATCCGGTCGCTGGTGCATCGTCAGGCTGAGCGTCGACGCTGCTCGCTTTAGGGGAGGCTGCCACGGGAAATCAGTTCCCGAGCGAGTTGACGGTAGCTCTCCGTCGCCGGGTGATCGGGTGCGAATTGGTTCATCGGCACGCCGTCGATCGACGCATCTGGGAACTTTACCGTGCGTGCGATGGCGGTTTGCATGACCTTGTCGCCAAAAGCATCCACGACGTGCTGCACAACCTCACGCGAGTGAAGCGTGCGCGGGTCATACATCGTCGGCAAGATGCCGTCGAGCGTGAGTGCGGGGTTCAACCGATCACGCACTTTCTCGATGGTCTCGACGAGCATGGCGAGGCCGCGAAGCGCAAAGAACTCACATTCCAGCGGAACAATAACGCCGTGACTTGCGGTCAACGCGTTCACGGTCAGCAGACCGAGCGAGGGCTGGCAGTCGATGAGAATGACGTCGTATTCGTCTTTGACCTGCTTCAAAGCTCCGGCGAGTGCGTGTTCACGCGAAAGTTCACTGACGAGAAACACTTCGGCAACCGACAGTTCGATGTTGGCGGGAAGGATGTCCACACCGGGCGCACTCGTGGGCTGAATGACCTCGTGTGCATCCTTGACGTCGCCGCGCAAGAGTTCCAAAACGGTGAGAGTGCCGTCGTAGGCGTGTACGCCAAAGCCTGCACTCAACGCACCCTGTGGATCGAAGTCGACGACGAGAACTTTGCGACCATACTCCGCGAGTGACGCGGCCAGGTTGATTGTGGTCGTGGTCTTGCCGACGCCACCCTTTTGGTTGCACAGCGCCACGATGCGCGCAGGACCGTGACTCTTGAGTGCCGCAGGTACGGGGAACGTCTTGTTCCCGCGCGATGCAGGCGCTTTGTCCGGTGTGCTGTTCACCCGTCGATTCTAGCCTGACGCCTGTGTTTGGCTCATTCCGAGCTCAGTCAAATCCCCTCATCACGAGCGTGCGCGCGGGTGAGCGAGTTGGTAGCTCTCGCGCAGCGCATCCGCCGTGACCAACGTGTAAATCTGCGTCGTCGCGACACTGCTGTGTCCAAGCAATTCTTGAACCACGCGCACATCGGCACCGCCGTTGAGCAAGTGAGTTGCGAATGAGTGCCGAAGCGAGTGTGGTGACACGTGCGCAGTCAGGCGAGCACGTTCGGCGGCCGACTGGATGACCAGCCACGCGCTTTGCCGTGACATGCGGGCTCCTCGGGGCCCGAGAAACAGGGCCGGTGTCGAGTTGCCGCGAGCTGAGAACAACGGTCGCACGCGCACGAGATAGGCGTCGAGGGCGGTGCGCGCAAATGACCCGACCGGCACAAGCCGCTGCTTGTTTCCCTTGCCGCGCACGCGCACCATTCCTTGCGTATCGGTGATGTCGTCGACGTTGAGCGACACGATCTCGGTGATGCGAGCACCGGTTGCGTAGAGCAGCTCCAGGAGTGCCCGGTCGCGAAGGCTGACCTCATCATCGCCGGCACACGCATCGAGCAATGCCTCGACTTCGGTGATGGTGAGCGCCTTGGGAAGCCGCTTTGGCAGCTTCGGCGGTGTCAGCCCGAGCGTCGGGTCGTTCGTCGTAATGCCCTCATCCAGCATGAAGCGATGGAAACCGCGCAGACTCGACAACACTCTCGCCTGGCTCGTTGCGGTGAGCGGAGCATCCACGCGCTCGTGCAGGTGCGCAATGTATGCGCGAACCTGGGCCTCCGTCACGTTGTCGGGGTCAATGCTCTCTGGGGTGCTTGTGTTCGCAGCGAGCCACGAGAGATAGGCCTCGAGGTCGCGGCGGTAGGCGGCGACGGTGTTTGCCGAGAGGCCGCGCTCGATTGATACGTGGCGCAGATACGCGTCTCGCGCGTGATCGAGGTTCATTTGCGACTTGCGTCGCGCCACTCAAGTTGTGGCCACGGCGCGTCTCCGGGGCGAAGCGTCGACCAGCCGCGCTCGCGCGACGCATGCGCGGTGAGCACGGCAATCTGATACACCGAGTTCGTGATGTGACCGGCGAGCACTGCAT
>JBFYOK010000088.1:0-6261 GCA_041303845.1 Microbacteriaceae bacterium
ACCGCGGTCAGGCGCTCTACGTTGACCGACTCGTCGGCGAGAAGAGCATCCCGTCAGCCAGTCGCACCGGAGGCCACCTCCCCCTGCACACGACGGGTGTTGGCAAGGTGCTACTCGCCTACCTCGACAAAGAGAAAATCGACGCTTACCTCGCTCGCCCCCTTCAGCGAGCGACGCCCTACACAATCACGGATCCCGAAATCCTTCAGGCCAAGCTCATCGAGGTTCGCCAGCAGGGGTATGCGGTTGTGCGACAAGAGCTCACCCCCGGCAATGGGTCCGTCGCCGTGCCGATTCTGCGTCGAGGCCGTTGTATTGCCGCGGTGGGCATCGTGGCTCACTTGAACAAGATGGACGTTCCGCACCTCGTCGAAATCTTGAACAAGGCCGCTGAGTCCATCGCCCGAGAACTCGAAGAGAGCAACTAGTGGCGGTGCCTCGCCTCGAGGCTGTTGTTTCTGGGTTGCCTCGGCCCAACGCGCCGGTCTTCATTCTTGGCTCGGCGCTCGGTTCGAACCACCAGATTTGGGATGACGCACTCAGTCACTTTGAAGCGCGATGTTCGGTCATCCGATTCGACCTGCCCGGTCACGGTGTCACGCCGACCGCCGAACATGGCTTCACGATGGATGACCTCGCCGACGCAGTCATCGAACTGGCCGATCGTCACGGAGTGGATCGGTTTTTCTATGCCGGTGTCTCAATCGGCGGAGCCTTGGCCATCGTGTTGTCGCGTCGGTTCCCCGACCGTGTTGACGGCGCCGGGGTGGTGTGCTCGGCGGCCACCTTCGGTGGAGTGAATTCCGGGTTTCTCGAGCGTGCCGCGAGTGTTCGTGCCGAAGGCATGTCATTTGTCACACCGAACATTGCGGCGCGCTGGTTCGCCCCGAGCTTTATCGAGAGTGATCCCGAGACCGTGCGCGACATCGTCGACATGGTCGCATCGTGTGACCCAGAAGGTTACGCGCAGTGCTGTGAGGCCTTGGCAACGTATGACGAAACCGACCGATTGGGCGAGATCTCGGTGCCTGTCGTTGTCGTTAGCGGTGAGCTTGACCCTGCGAGCCCAGTCGAAGCCGGTGCACTCGTTGCCAACGGCGTACAGAACGGGCATCAGGTCGTCGTGCCGCACGCATCGCACTTGGCTGTGGTCGAGGACCCACACGCTGTGGCAGCTCCGCTTCTGATGTTCTAGGCACAGGCTGTCTTAACTCGGGCATTCCGCCGACTGCGTTTCACGCGAGCCACGCGCATCCGTTACCCTGAAAAGCCGTCAACTCAGGCGGTCGAGCAGATGTAGCAAAGGCGACGTTTCGTGTACTTGAAAAGCCTCACCCTCAAGGGCTTCAAGTCGTTCGCCCAACCGACGACCTTCGCGTTCGAAACCGGTGTCACCTGTGTGGTCGGTCCGAACGGTTCGGGCAAGTCGAACGTCGTTGACGCGCTGGCCTGGGTCATGGGTGAGCAGGGTGCCAAGACCCTGCGTGGCGGAAAGATGGAAGACGTCATCTTCGCCGGCACGGCAACCCGTGGACCGCTCGGTCGTGCCGAAGTTTTGCTCACGATCGATAACGCCGACGGCGCACTTCCTATTGAATACAGCGAAGTTACGATTTCGCGCACACTTTTTCGCAACGGTCAGAGTGAGTACGCCATCAACGGCGATACCTGCCGCTTGCTCGATGTTCAAGAACTGCTGAGTGACTCTGGTCTCGGCCGTGAGATGCACGTCATTGTCGGTCAGGGCCGACTCGACGACGTGCTGGCCGCCGGCCCCGAAGATCGCCGCGGATTCATCGAAGAAGCCGCCGGAATCTTGAAGCACCGCCGTCGCAAAGAGAAGACCGTTCGCAAGCTCGACGCGATGCAAGCGAACCTCACGCGACTGAGTGACCTGGCCGGCGAGGTTCGTCGTCAGCTGAAACCACTGGGCGCCCAGGCCGAGGTCGCGCGTGAGGCGCAAACGATTCAGGCGGAACTTCGCGATGCCCGCGCCCGCATTTTGGCCGACGACGTCGTGCAGTTGCGCGGTGCGCTCGACGTTCACAATCAGACCGAAAGCGAACGCCACACCGAACGTATCGTTCTACAAGAGCAACTCGAGCGGGCCGTCTTGCAGATTCGCCACATCGAAGCGGACCAGGCGGGCGACGACGTGGATGTCGCCCGTCGGCTGGTGTTCGCACTCGAGTCGATGCAGGAGCGCCTACGTGGCATGTACACGCTGGCTAACCAGCGACTCTCCTTCTTAGGCGCCGACTCCGAAGCAACACCTCTCGGCTCCGGCGTGACCCCGGCCATGATCGAAGCAGGTGACGCTGAGGTAGAGCGGTTGCGTGCCGCCATTGGTCAGGCTGAAACAACGTGGAAGGCTTCGGGCGAAGCGACCGTCGCCGCCCGCGCCGCTCTCGATGCGATCGATGAGCAGATTTCCGCACAGTCCGCCCTCGTCGCGCAATACGACCTTGACGTGAACACGTTGCGCGGTAAGCGTGATGCGTCGGATGCGCGACTGAACTCCGTTCGTTCCGAGATGGAACGTCAGCAGAACTCGATTGACGCCGCACGTGAGCGTCGCGATAACGCGCGCAGCACACTCGCGCTCGCCGAAAGCGAATCGATGACCGACGCGGGAGCCACCCAACTCAACGAGGCATACGAGCAGGCTCAGGCAGCAGTCGTTGCCGCCGACGCATTGCTCGATGAGCTTCGTGATTCGTTGCACTCACTTGAGCGCGAGCGCGACTCTCTGCAAGGACGCACGGGCGCACTCACCATGGCACTCGACCAGCGCGACGGATCCTCGGCGGTTGTCGCCGCCAAACTCTCGGGTATTCGCGGACTCGTCGCTGAGCACGTGCAGATCACCCCGGGCTTCGAGGCTGCGATTGCCGCCGCGCTCGGTTCGTTGTCGGATGCCGTTCTCGCCGATGACATCGACTCTGGTGTCAACGCCATGACGAGCGCACGACGCGACGACCTCGGCCGCATTGAACTCGTGGTCGCCACCGGAAACGGGGCGACGGGTGCGGCTTTGCCGAGCATCCCGGGGCTGACCCCGGCCGCTGATGTGGTGACCGCTCCCGACGGAGTCATGGCCCTTCTCGCGCACACGTTGATCGCAGAAGACCTGGAGGCCGCGCGTTCGGCGTGGAAGGGCGCGCTTGCGAAGGTCGCGGACGACGTCACGGTCATCACCCGCGATGGAGATGTTCTGACCCGGTATGTCTTGCGCGGTGGATCTGCAAAAAAGCAGAGTCGCATCGAGCTCGTCGCCGAGCGTGATGCGGCGGCAACGCGTTTCGACGAGGTTGTCGGGCTGATTGATTCGAGTCGGTTCGCGCTCGCCGATCAGCGCGGCGTCGCCGAAGCGTCCAAGGAGCGTTCGACGGCCGCTCTGAAGGCTCTGCGTGACTTCGACGCACAGTTGGCTCAGCGCAGTGAAGCGTTGAACCGTGCGCGGGTGCAGGCCGAAGCGGCGGATGCCGAGCTCGTGCGTATCGAAGAAGGACTCGCCCAGGCCAGCGAGCAGCTCGCGGCTGTGCGGGCCGAAGCCGAAGCAGCTACGGCAGAGTTGAGCGCGCGCGAATCAGAACCGCGACCGGTGCTCGACGCGCAGATTCGCGACGGAGCCCTCGCCGACCTCGAGCGCCTGCGTGAGGCAGAAGTTCAGTCACGACTTGATCTCGAAACTGCTCGCGAACGTGTGCGCGCCGAAGAGCTCCGCGTCGAGAGTCTGCGCCAGCAACTTGAAGCTGACCGCCAGGCTGCCGAAGAGACCGCTCGACGAATGGTGCTTCGCCGTCAGCAGATGGATGCGGCCACCGCCGTTGCCGAAGACCTGCCAATCGTGCTCGCGTCGATCGACCGTTCCGTGAGTGAAGCACGAGTGCGACTCGCCCAGCGCGAGTCGGAGCGCACCGAGCTCAACGAGAAACTCTCGGGGCTTCGGGCTCAAGAAGCCCAGTTGCGCGAACGTCTCTCGCAGATCACCGAGAACGTGCATGGACTCGAACTGCAGATCTACGAAAAGAAGATGCACCTGTCGGGCTTGCTCGAACGTGCGGCATCGGAGCTCGGCCTCGATGAGGATGTGCTTGTCGCTGAGTACGGACCCGAGGTGGGTATCGCGGTGGACCGCGAAGAGGGTGACGATAGCGAAGTTGTGACGAAGCCCTACGTGCGTTCCGAACAACAAGAACGTCTCACTCGTGCCGAGCGAAAGATTGGCCAACTTGGTCGGGTGAACCCACTCGCGCTCGAAGAATTCGCCGCGCTCGAGCAGCGTCACCAGTTCTTGACCGAGCAACTCAAGGACCTCGACAACACCCGCAAAGACCTGCTCACCATCATCGATGAGGTCGACGCAACCATGCAGACGGTCTTTGCCGCCGCGTTTGACGACGTCAAGCGTGCGTTCACCGAGGTGTTCCCGATTCTGTTCCCGGGTGGACAGGGCAGCATCACGCTGACTAACCCCGATGATCTTTTGCTCACGGGCGTTGACGTGATGGTCAAGCCCGCGGGCAAGAAAATTGACCGGCTGTCGTTGCTTTCCGGCGGTGAGCGATCCCTAGCTGCTGTCGCGTTCTTGGTTGCCATCTTCAAGGCCCGCCCCAGCCCGTTCTACATTCTTGACGAGGTCGAGGCTGCCCTCGACGATGCCAACCTGGGCCGTCTGCTCGCGATCTTCGAGGAGCTGCGCGCATCCAGTCAGCTCATCGTGATTACCCACCAGAAGCGCACGATGGAGATCGCGGATGCGCTCTACGGTGTTTCGATGCGCCAAGATGGCGTCTCTGCCGTGGTCGGACAACGTGTAGCTCAGAAGGACGATAAGTCGGTCGACAAGCCTGACGACAAGCCTGCCGACAAGCCTGCCGACGAGTCGGTGCCGGCCTAACGCCGACCTCGAGAATAGGGTTTCTCACATGGCATCGAAATGGTCGCTGGGCGCGAAGCTCAAAGGGATGTTCGGTCGCGACGAAACCGAGCCGGAACAGGTCGAGCCTGAGGTAGTCGAGCCTGAGGTAGTCGAGCCCGCCAAACCTGCCAAGCCGGCGAAACCGGTCAAGCCTGCGAAGGCGCCACGCCTGGGCCGCCGCGCCAAGATGGACGAGTCGACGTGGGAAGACCTCGAAGACACCTTGCTCTCGGCCGACTTCGGCCCCGACGTTGCCGAGCAGCTCGTCGCACAGATGCGCGAAGCAGTGGCCAAGAACGGCGTCAGCGATTCGGATGACTTCGTACGCCTGCTCCGCGAACTCCTCGAGGAGCGCCTGTCGAAGTTCGACACCACACTCAAGCTCAGCGAACGTCCCGCCGTCATTCTCGTCGTCGGAGTCAACGGCGTCGGCAAGACAACAACAATAGGCAAGCTGGCGAAGTTCATCACCTCCGCCGGACGTTCCGTCGTTGTCGGCGCTGCAGACACTTTCCGAGCGGCCGCCGTCGACCAACTCGCAACCTGGGCCGAGCGGGCGGGAGTCGAGGTTGTTCGCCCACAAGCGGACGGTCAAGATCCCGCATCCGTCGCGTTTCAAACCGTCGAGTTCGCGCAACGACACGGAACCGAGATCGTCATCGTCGACACAGCCGGTCGCCTTCAGACCAAGAGCGGCCTGATGGATGAGCTCACCAAGATTCGCCGTGTCATCGAGAAACAAACGCCGGTGTCCGAAGTGCTCCTCGTGCTCGATGCGACCACGGGGCAGAACGGTCTCGCGCAGGCCGACGCGTTCCTCGAACATGCGGGTGTCACCGGTCTCGTGTTGACCAAGCTTGACGGCTCGGCAAAGGGTGGCTTCGTGCTCGCAGTGCAGGAACGCACGGGCATCCCGGTCAAGCTCGTCGGCACTGGCGAGGGCTTGGGTGACCTGTCGGGCTTCAACCCGGTCGCCTTCGCGGCCCAGCTCGTCGAATAACCACGCTGGTCGAATAGGCTAATCCTCGTTATGGCCACCTTCTCAGACCTCTCTTCGCGCTTAACCGAGTCGCTCAAGAATCTGCGCGGCAAGGGCAAGCTTTCGCCCGCCGACATCGACGGCACGGTTCGCGAGATTCGTCGGGCCCTTCTCGAAGCCGACGTATCGCTCGACGTGGTCAAGGAATTTACCGGTCGTGTTCGTGACCGTGCTCTAGGCGACGACGTGAGCAAGGCCCTCAACCCGGCTCAGCAGGTTGTTCAGATTGTCAACGACGAGCTCGTCACCATCCTCGGTGGCGAACAGCGTCGACTCGAGTTTGCCAAGAAGCCGCCTA
>JBFYOK010000089.1:0-6502 GCA_041303845.1 Microbacteriaceae bacterium
TATGGCGTGAGCGTGGGTGTCGTCGAAGGCGACCCAGACCCACGGACATGGACCGCGCTCGCCGGAGCAGTCATGAACCCCATCGCGGGTGAGCTTTTCACTGCGTCGAACGGCGCAGGCGCATTCCTCAATGACAAGCCGATACACGTCAACGCAAATGTTCCGCTGCATCTCACGCTTGTCGGAACCGGGTTCGCCTATTCAGCGGATGTGCGACGCGAGCAAGCCGAAGTTGTGACGCGGCTCATCTCGCAGGTTCGTGACATTCGGCGCCTGGGGGCCTGTTCTATCGACTTGTGCTCGCTCGCCGCAGGACGAATCGATGCTTACTTTGAGCGCGAACTCTCGCCGTGGGACTACGCCGCGGGTGGCTTGATTGCTCGGGAGGCGGGAGCTCGCGTGGAGGGATTTGATGGTGACCCTGCAACGAGCGAGATGCTGATTGCGGCGCATCCGAGCGTTTTCACTGACCTGCACGACCTCATTAAAGGCTGAAAATTGGCGCAAAATGCCGTGCTCGGTTGGCGGTCGCCTGCCCCTTCGGGGTAACCTAGAGATTCCGCAACAAATCGCTGACTGGCCACGACTGGCCTCAGCACGAAATGTGAGGATTGCCCGTGAGTAGTCGCGACAATGAGCTTGGTGCTGGCTCACCGAACGCTCTTCCGTCGCGACGGTCATTGCGGCAGACTGCCCCACAGGCAGACGCATCCGATGCCGTATTGAGTGAACTGCAACGTCAGGTCAGCGAAGTCAAGGCAACCCCGGGCGCAGGCACGGGAGAACTTCGTCGTGACCGTAACCGCCTTCGTGGCGCGTCGACTGCCGCCGGAACACCGACCGTTGATCCGGCCGTGCAAGCGTGGGTCGATCGCTCGCCGCTTCAGTCAGTCGAAACAACGACGACGGGATCGATTTCGTTGCCACCTGTCGTTCTCCCTCCTGTTACCCCGCCAGCGGTAACGGAGAACGCTCCGGTACTCGCTCCAGCGACGGGACAACTTCCCGTTGTCACGGTTCGCGAAATGGGCCAGGCCCGAGGCCGTAAGCCATCCACGGGCATTTCTCGCCCGAAAAAGGCGGTTCGTCGGCACGGGTTCGCCGCACGCATGTTCTCTCTCACCGCGATGGTTTTCGTTGGGTTGATGGCCGTAGCCACGTCGATTCCCGCCAATGCGCTGCTGACGCCGGAGCAGGTTGCACAGATGGCGATGGAAAGTCAGTACGGGCTTCTGGATGACGTCGACGGTCAGTCGATTATCGCTTCGGGGAGTGACGCGACAATCGGTCGAGACGGCGTCAGCGTGACAAACGGTTTCCAGTTGTCGATGCGTCGCACGGAGTTGAGTTACACGAACAATCCGAACGCGAACATCCAGTGGCCGTTCCACATCACCGTCCCCATCGCTGATGGCTATGGCTACCGCGTCGCACCGTGTGACGGTTGTTCGAGTGACCACAAGGGTGTCGACTTTGACCCCGGACAGGGCGCGCCCATCATGGCAATCGCCGACGGAACAGTCATTCAGACGGTTGAGTCCTGGGGCGGACTTGGCTACTACGTCGTCGTGGCCCACAACATCAACGGCGAGTCTTTCGAGAGCTGGTACGGACACATGTACCAAGGTTCCATCGCAGTGAGCGTCGGGCAGAATGTCAAGCTCGGCGAAATCTTGGGTCTCGTTGGCGACACAGGAATGTCTACCGGCGCGCACCTTCACCTCGAGATTCACATGAATGGCGAACCCCTCGACCCGTTCGCCTTCATCACCGAGCGAAACCGCTGACCCGAGTTTCAAACCCGAAGCCAAACCATCCTCTCGGGGCAGGCCTCCTTCGCAGGGCTCGTTGATGTCACGGGAATTTGGCTTTGCGCGCGAAGTGATAATATTTCTTCGTGCGTTTGCGTAAGCAAGCGTCACGCCCTGATAGCTCAGTGGTAGAGCACTTCCATGGTAAGGAAGGGGTCGCGAGTTCAATCCTCGCTCGGGGCCCGGTTGAGACAGTCTTCGCTTTTTGCGTGCGCCGTTTCCGCCGTGGCTGGGTAGCTCAGTTGGTTAGAGCGCACGACTCATAATCGTGAGGTCGCGGGATCGTGCCCCGCTCCAGCTACAAATGAGTAAACGCCCCAGACCTAACGGTCCGGGGCGTTTACTCGTAAAACCTGCCTGCGTTACACGCGCCGACGAGTCATGAGCAGAAGACCCGCTGCGAGAAGTGCAACTCCACCGCCGAACATCCAGCCCATGATCGAACGCTCGGCTCCTGTGTTGGCCAGTACAGGCGCCGGCTTTTCGCAGATGTTGTCATCGAGCTGCACAACGGCGATGTTCTCGTAATATCCCTCGACCAGTGCAACGCATCCGTTCATGACATTGATGCCGTTCGCGAAAGCGAGGCCGGGCAGTGCGAGTGCTTGTTCGATGACCAGAGTCTCGAGGTCGACAACGAGAAGCTGGCTGGGGTCATCGACATAGTCGGAGATGAGCAGCTTGTTTTGGTTCGTGACCGTGCAGAATTCTGCATTGTCGGTAACTCCGACGAGGTTGAGGATGGCGACCGTCGAGCCGTCTGCCATGTCTACAACCGTCGCGTGATTGTCATTTGAAACCCAGATTAGGCGCGAAAGGTCAGCATTTGCACAAACCCCGTAGCCGCCGGCTTCGGCGTTATCAAACGAACGGTCGATGCTTCCGTCAGAGAGATTGACCAGGGAGGCATCCGCCGTGAGGCTAACGACCCAGGCTTGCTCGTTGCTGGTGAAATACACCTGCAGAAATTCATTCCCGCTCACCGCATTGGTCGAGGCGATCTGATTGAAACTGTCGGTGACATCGAAAACATTGATGTTGTTGCCGTCGGCAACCACCACAATCTTCGTTCCGTCGGGCGAGACGCCAATCGCTGTCGCTTCGTCGTCACCGCCGTTGAAGCTACCAATGACGTTGGCTGTGGCAACGTCGATGATTGCGATGCTCGTGCTGTCATAGTTCGCGACATAGAGGGTGTTGCCGTCGGGTGCAAACGCAACGGCGCGGGGAGCGGCAATGTCAGCGAATTGGTCCTCAACCGTCACATAGGTCAACGTATCGGCATAGACAAAGACCACCCGGTCGGTGTCATATGCGGGGATCGCCTGGATATTCCCGTCCGGACTCGTCTTCGTAGCGTACGCGGAGTACAACTCGTCTTCCGGCGTCGAAATTATGGACGTCAGCGAGGCCGCCGCGAACGCGGGGGTTGCACCGAAGGCGCCGGCCAGAATGACCATGATTGGGGCCAGGACAGATGAAATGGAAAGACGAAGCGAGCGGTTCATGGCGACCCTTCAAGAAAGAAAATTGAAATTCAAGACCGAGACGACTCTACGGCGTTGATGCCTGGAGGAATAACCGGGGGCACATTGCCCAGGCGAATCCGAAGTCACGGAAGGCACAGTGGCGATTACGGTCGAGCAGAGGCCCAGATTGAGGCGCGTTAGGACTAGTCTAATTTCAGGTATTCAGAACAGAAATGGACCTACAAAATGAAAAAAACCGCATCACGCGTCGTTGGCCTCGCGTCGACGGCTCTCATTGGGCTCGGGCTTGTCCTTGTTGCTCCGGGAATTGCCCAAGCCAAGGTAATCGCCGGTTTCACCGGAACCGTTGCGGCAAACCTCGACACGACCGTCAGCATTAACTGCAGCTCCTTTGACGAGGACGTGACTTCGGATGATGTTCTCGCCGCCGAAGGTGCGATCATCACATTCAACGTCACAGGCACCTGCGAAACGGGAATGACGATCTCCTCGGATGACGCCGACGGTGGCATCACTGTCGCGGGCACATTCACTGCCGCCTCATCGGCCGGCACCACTATTCCCGGAGCGGTTCCCGCAACGTTTACGGTTAGCGGAACCACCAACGTTAGATTCGACAAGGCTTCTTCTGAATTCGGCCTCGACGTTCCGGTCGTAGTCGTACCCGACGTGGCAGACCCGGTCGGTACCCTTCGCCAAAGCGGAGACATCACCATCGCAGCAACTCCCACGCTTGAGATGACAACTGACGGAGACCTAGCTGGCGATGAGAACTGTGCTATGAGCACAGGTGCTCACGCCTACGCCACCGGCACACTCACGGTTGATCGCTCGGGAACGTACTCGATTCGCGTTGTGAACACGAATCCGTTGACCGACAGCACCGCCGGATGGGGCGCCGACATTCCCATGAGCGACCCATTCCTTGCCGTTTATTCTTCGTTCGACCCAGCTAACCCCAATGCAAACGTGGTTGGTTGCAACGATGATGGGTCAAACAATCGTGGCGATGAGCCTGGTGACTACCCGGACTACGGCGCGACCCTGAGCCCGAAGTACTTGATCAACGGCCTGTACCCATGGTTCTCAGCCAAGTTAGCTGCCGGTTCATACACCTACGTCTTGACGACGTACAGCGCCTATGGAATTGCGAACTGGGAAGGTGGAGCTCAAACCGCAACCATTGAGGTCTGGGGTCTTGACGACACCTTGGCCGACACGGGAGCTCGCGAGATTCCTGCCTGGGCGACCTTTGCTGGAGCGGGGCTTGTGGTCGGAGGTCTCGCACTGGGAGCCCTGAGCCTCGTGCTTCGACGTCGCGCCAGCTAGTCGACGCACATTCACATCAAGAAAGGCAGGTCTGGGAATTCTCCCGGACCTGCCTTTCTTCGTCTCTGGCCACACCCACCGCTTCTATTCGAATAGGAATAACCTCAATCTCATGGACTCTTTCTTGCGATTGGGCGCAGATCGCCAGCACGTTCTCGACGCGACCTTTGATCACGTTCGTGAGGTGTGGGCAGGATTCGACAAGGCTCGTGAGGGCGAGCCGGAGATGACCGACGAAACGGTCGCACTCCTCGCCGAAGCTCTCCCGGAGCTCGGCCTGAAACACACAACAGCGCTCGATCAAGCGGCCACCGTGCTCGATCAGTCTCTGGCTCAGTCACGCCCACGATTCCTTGCCTACATCGGTTCAAGCGGTCTAGAGATTGGCGCAATAGCCGACTTTCTTGCGGCGTCATACGACGTGAATGTCGCAATCGATGCACGCGCATCCTCAATCTTGGAAGTTCAAACAGGCAAGTGGATGGCCGAATTCATCGGCTTTCCCGGCCGCGGGTTGTTCACCTCGGGCGGCACGGTGAGCAACATCACGGCCCTCGCCGCTGCTCGACAGAGAGCCCTGCCCGAATCCCGTGAGCTCGGCAACACCGTGCCGATGTCTGTTTACGTGTCGAGTGAGGCGCACTACTCGAACAAGCGCGCCGTCGAACTGCTCGGCTTGGGTACGCGCTCGGTTCGGGCCATTCCCATTGACGACCATCACCGAATGAACGTCAACGCCCTGGAAGAGCAGATCAAGGCCGACGTAGCGGCGGGTGTCAAGCCCATGTGCATCATTGCTTCCGCCGGAACTACACTGACCGGCGCCATCGACCCGTTGCGCGACATCGCCGCGATCGCAAAGAAATACGACGTGTGGATGCACATCGACGGTGCATATGGTGGCCCGGCTGCCGGCACTGACCTAGCCCGCGAGCAGTTCGACGGGCTCGACCTCGCCGACTCAATCACCATCGACGCGCACAAATGGATGTTCGTGCCCAAGGCCTGCTCCATCTTGCTCGTTCGTGACTATTCCGCCCTCGCCGCCACGTTCGGCCACGATGAGGCCTATATTCCGCATGACACCGACGAGCCCAACCCCGTCGACGTCACCCTCGAATACTCACGCCCCTTGCGCGCGCTCAAGCTCTGGCTTGGGTTCAAGGCACACGGCGCTGGAGAATTTCGGCAAGCCATCGAGCACGACATCGTGTTGGCGCGTGAGACGTATGCGCGCGCGTCCGCCGACCCACAAATTCGCGTTCTGCCGACCCCGCCCCAGCTGTCAATTGTGCCGATGCAGCACATTCCGGTCGGCATGACCGACGGCCAAGAAATCAGCGCGCACAACGCGGCACTCTGTGCAGCAATCATCGATGACGGTCGGGTGTATTTGTCGCCCGCGCAGATTGACGGTGAGACGTGGCTGCGTCCGTGTTTCACGAACTTCCGCACGGACATGAACGACGTGGATGCACTTTTCTCCGTCATCGACGAACTGGGTTGCAGTCACTAGCATTACGAAATGAGGGAAATTCTTTATCGCGACTATGTGTCATCGGATTTAGATGCCCTGATGCGCCTGTGGAACCAGGTCACAGCCGCCGGCGCCGAGCCCGTCTACTCGCTCAGTGAAGTTGTCGCGTCGTGCGAGCAAGATGTCGCCGTTGTTGCGGTGGATGCCCAGGGAGACGTTGTCGGTATGGCCGTCGCGCGCGCCGCGCATGACCAAGGCTGGATTGTCTTTTTTGCCACGGATGAGGAACACCGCCGACAAGGTATTGGCGACCGCCTGTTGGCTGCCGTCGAACAACGCTTGGCCCCGCAGGGACTGACCCGCATTTCTGTGCTCGTTCCTGATGAGCAACAAAA
>JBFYOK010000090.1:0-6453 GCA_041303845.1 Microbacteriaceae bacterium
AACGGGGGCATTGACGACGCCGGGCTGAGTAGCGCGGTGTGCGTGGGCGAGGTGGGCGCTCATGAGCATCCACCAGTCGTCGGGGGTGAACCCCCAGTCGTGCCATTCGAGGGCGTAGGCGGCGAGCGGTGCGAGCCCGTCGGCGTTGCCTTGCACGGCGAGCGTGCGCAGGGCGATGCGGCTCAGCGGGGTGAGCGCGATCGGGTTGTAGTCGTCGAGCACGCGAATCCAGCGGATGCGCGTGGCCTCGGGCAGCGTCTGCCAGCGTGGGTCGGTCATGGGTGACTCCTTACTTTTCGGGAGCCGTCGGCTCCGGTGACTTGCGCAATGCATATGGATGCGTCGCGCCCGTTCTTCCCCTAGGGCACCCGGCTCATCGGAATCGGGTTGCCGTGCAGCTAGCTAGGTACTTCGCGCTGCATCTCGTGAACGTTGTGGTGACTCTTGCATGGGGGTCTGACATACATTCCATATACACGCCAAAACGAAAGAACGATTAGCCTTGGCCCATGTCTGGTTCATCATCGCCGAGTGAAGAAAACATTCGGGCAGGTGTTTATGAATCAGTTCTCACAGACCGACTCTTGGAACTCATCAAGAGGATTGAGGAATCGCGCGTTGTTCGAGGGCCTATTGACGTTGAGGAAGCCCCCAAGATTCTGAGCGCGCATATTGCCGAAGCAACGCGGAAACGTTTGAACGCTCTCAGCCCAGAGAAGCAGCTCGACCTGGTCAACTCGATTGTCGATATTCTTCGCGACGCCGACGCTGCGTTGCCAGGGTCATCGCCGGAACAACTTTTCGAGATAAAGCAAACCTCTGGTCAATTAGTGTCAAACCGCCCAACATCAGGGCTGAACGCAATGGCATTGCTCACCAATTCGCGGGATGAGCCAAACCTGGGCGCCGAGATTCGACTCGAGATGTCCACGTCTAGTTCAGTGGATCTACTGAGCGCATTCATTCGATGGCACGGCCTTCGAGTGATCGAAAAACAACTGCTTGAGTTGAAGTCTCGCGGAATCCGAATGCGTGTGTTGACTACGACCTATATGGGTGCGACAGAGAAACGCGCGCTCGATGAGTTAGTGAATCGTTTTGGGGCGGATGTTCGGGTCAACTACGAGCACAATTCGACACGACTACATGCCAAGGCATGGATGTTTCGGCGTCAAACCGGCTTCAACACGGCATACGTGGGAAGTTCCAACTTGTCGCATTCAGCACTCGTCGAGGGGCTGGAATGGAACGTTCGAATCTCGGAAACCGAATCGCCAAGCCTGATGAGAAAGTTTGAGGCAACTTTTGAGAGTTACTGGAATGACCCGACTTTCGAGGAATACCTTCCCCATCGAGATGGCGACAAACTAGCCGCGGCCTTATCGGGGCCCAGCGAGAAGGCTTCAACTCCGAATGGTTTGGACACCGGTTTGTTTTCCATTCGACCGCTTCCACACCAAGACCAGATACTTGAGGCCCTTCAGTCGGAGCGTGAAACTCATGATCGGCACCGAAACCTGGTCATCGCAGCGACTGGAACAGGAAAGACCGTCGTAGCTGCGCTCGACTACGCGCGGCTTTTCGAAACCTTGGGCGACTATCCAAGCTTGCTCTTTGTTGCTCATCGCAGAGAAATATTGGACCAGTCACGCCAGACATACCGGGCCGTTCTTTTGGATGGTGAATTTGGAGAGCAACTTTACGACGGTAAGAAACCGTCAGCCTGGAAACATGTTTTTGCATCGGTTCAGTCTCTTTCCCTCGAGACGTTGCGCGAACTCAATCCCGGTGCTTTCGACGTGATTGTTATCGACGAGTTTCATCATGCTGAGGCGGAAACCTATCGACGTATTCTCGATCACTTTCACCCACGCGAGTTGCTTGGCTTGACGGCTACACCTGAGCGAGGTGACGGTGTTGACGTGCGTGAAGAGTTTTTTGGAGGACGGGCGGCGGCCGAAATCCGACTTTGGAACGCACTGGATGCGGACATTCTCGTGCCATTTCATTACTTTGGAATCAACGATGAGGTTGACCTTTCGGGAGCTGGTTGGTCGGGTACCTCGGGATACGACGCTGCGGACTTGACCGAGATCTATACGGGTGAGACCGGATACAGGCGTGCGGGACTGATACTTAAAGCCATCGAAGACAAGGTCACGGACCCCCTCAGGATGAAAGCATTAGGTTTCTGCGCGTCGGTTCGACATGCGGAGTACATGTCTGAAGCGTTCAACGAAGCTGGAATTCCAACCGGGATAGTGACCGGAAAGACACCCTCTGAAACCCGACGAGAACTCCTTCGTAAGCTCCGGCACGGTGAGATCAACTGCCTAATGGCCGTCGACGTCTTCAACGAAGGTTTGGATATTCCTCAAATTGACACGGTCATCATGCTCCGGCCTACTCAAAGCCCGACGGTTTTTCTTCAGCAGCTCGGGCGAGGGTTGCGCCGCGCTCCAAACAAGGCCGTTCTGACAGTTCTAGATTTCATAGGCATGCATCGTGCTGAATTTCGCTTTGACAGAATTTTGCGGGCGATGACGGGTCTTACAAGATCGAGGCTGCTCGGAGATATCGAAAATGGGTTCCCCTTCCTGCCAGCAGGATCACAAATCGTTTTGGACAGAGTTGTGCAGGAACGAGTCCTTGAAAACGTAAGAGCCAAGATGAAACTTAACCGAGGAGCGATGGTTGACGATGTTCGCTCGTACCTGACTCACAATCCGGATCTCGATTTGGCAGGCTATCTCGTTGCCAGCTCGAGAGAAATTCGGGAGGTCTATTCAAAAACGACATGGAGTGAGATTCGTCACAAACTCGGCCTCGCAAAGTTGACAGAGGACGAACATGCATTATCTGGACGCATGAAGTCATTTATTCACGTCGATGACTCTGAGCGTGCCGAGGCATACGCCGCTTTGTTGGCAGCCGATGGTCCTAACGAAAACGAACTATCCGCGACCGATCGACAGTACGCCTCAATGCTCCTTGCCATACTCTGGCCTGGTTCGAGGTTTACCTCCGTGGACGTGGGGCTTACTAGATTGCGCGGGTTGACCACTATTTGCTCTGAAATCAAGCAAATTTTGAACGTCACTTCGGATGCATCACGCCGGGTAGCTCGACCAATGGGTGGCTCATTGGCCCCCAACGTTTTGAAGTCCCATGCGACATATCGGCGCGAAGAAATTCTTGCTGCACTCGGGTGGGAAAGCGGATTCGCGAACCATGTCTCGGGTGTTGCCTGGTGCGCCGAGACTCAAACTGATGCTCTTCTAATCACGCTTCACAAATCTGACAAGCGGTTTTCTCCCACCACGATGTACCACGACTACGCGCTCTCGCCTGAATTGTTTCATTGGGACTCACAAAACGCGACGAGCGAATTGAGCGAAGTTGGGCGTCGATACATCGGCCACGAGGCGAACGGTTCCAACGTCGTACTCTTCTCCCGTGATGTCGGGACGGACACAGACGGATTTACAGGCGCCTACGTGTGTCTTGGGCGTGCCATTTATGTGAAGCACATTGGAAACAAGCCGATGTCCATTACCTGGCAACTGGAGAGAAGCATGCCGGCAGACATCTTCCTTAGTGCGAGCGCTGTTGCTCGTTAGGTTTCTGAATGCCCACCAAAAGCGGAACGTCAGCGGGGGCCCAGGTCTCGAAATCGACTTCTTCGGGCTTGAACCAAAAAAGTACGTCGTGGTCTGTGCTCGCAGACGGAACTTCATGAGCAAGTAAGCACCGATATCCGAGGAGATGAATCGTCGTACCCGCGACATCCTGAATCGATTCGGCGACGAACTCCTTCACGGCGATTGACACATCAAGTTCTTCTTGGATTTCGCGAACGAGGGCATCCTCGTCGGTCTCGCCAGGTTCGACCTTGCCGCCGGGGAACTCCCACATTCCTGCAAGGCTCTTGCCGGGCGCTCGCCGGCAGCCAAGATACTTGCCATCGCGCTCGATGATGGCAGCAACGACTCGGACTGGTTCCACAGGCACAGCCTAGAACTCGTCGACGCCATCAACCCGCGCCGAGCATCCACTCAGCCAAAAACTCGTAGACTCTCGGAATGGTTGACAGTGCACTCCCCGTGTGGTTTGAAATTGGTTCGCTCATTGTTCTGCTGCTGATTCTCATCGCAGACGTTCTGATCATCTTCAAGCGGCCCCACATCCCATCCATGCGCGAGAGTGCAATCTGGGTTTCGCTCTACGCAGGTCTCGCGATCTTGTTCGGCCTCGCGATTCTCGCCCTCGGTGACGTGCAGCACGCGACCGAGTTCTACGCCGGCTGGCTCACCGAATACAGCCTGAGTCTCGACAACCTCTTTGTGTTCGTGATTCTCATGGCGCGCTTCTCGGTGCCGCGCAAGTACCAGCAAGAAGTGCTCATGGTGGGAATCATCATCGCGCTCGTGCTGCGCGGAATCTTCATCGCCATCGGCGCGACACTCATCGCCCAGTTCAGCTGGATCTTCTGGATCTTCGGCGCATTCCTTATCTACACGGCCATCCACCAGGTCATGCGAACCGAAGAAGAAGAGGAAGCGACAGAAAACCGACTCATCGCCTCAATTCGCAAGCGAGTCACCATGTCGCCCGACTATGACGGCGCCAAGCTGCGCACCACCTACAAGGGCAAGCGCATGTGGACGCCGATGCTCATCGTGTTCATCACGATTGCCATCACCGACCTCATCTTCGCGTTCGACTCGATCCCGGCCATCTTCGGAATCACGACCAGCCCGTTCATCGTGTTCACAGCGAACATCTTCGCCCTCATGGGTCTGCGTCAGCTCTACTTCCTGCTCGGCGGCCTTCTCGACCGACTGCACTACCTCAAGTACGGCATCGCCTTCATTCTCGGCTTCATCGGCGTGAAGCTCGTGCTGCACGCGATGCACGACAACACCCTTCCGTTCATCAACGGCGGAGAACCCATCAAGTGGGCCCCGGATATCCCCATCTGGCTCTCGCTCGTTGTGATTGCCGCGTCGATGGTGGTTGCGGTTGTCGCAAGTATCATTCGCACGCGCATCCTTGTCGCACGCGGAGAAATGCAGCCGACGGCCAAGGTCATCCACGACATCGAAGACGCCGAGAAGCCCAAAAAGAAGTCCGCAAAGTAGGTTCACGCGCTCGTCGGTAGGATTATCGGCATGACGTCTGACGCAAGTCGCCCTCGCACGCTGGCTGAAAAGGTGTGGGATGACCACCTGGTCGCCAAAGGCACCGACGGCTCGCCCGACCTCATCTACATTGACCTGCACCTGGTGCACGAAGTGACGAGCCCGCAAGCGTTCGACGGTCTGCGTCAAGCCGGTCGACCTGTTCGCCGCCCCGACCTCACCATCGCCACCGAAGACCACAACACACCCACGCTCGACATCGACAAGCCAATTGCTGACGAAACTAGTCGCATTCAGATTGAGACACTGCGCTCGAACGCCAAAGAGTTCGGCATTCGCCTGCACTCCCTCGGCGACATCGATCAGGGCATCGTGCACGTCGTCGGCCCACAGCTGGGCCTGACAATGCCGGGCATCACGGTCGTCTGCGGCGACTCACACACCTCGACCCACGGCGCGTTCGGCGCGATGGCGTTCGGTATCGGCACGAGCGAGGTCGAGCACGTGCTCGCCACGCAAACCCTGCCGATGACTCCGTTCAAGACCATGGCCATCAACGTCGACGGTGTCTTGCGCCCCGGCGTCACGGCGAAAGACATCATCCTCGCGGTCATCGCAAAGATCGGCGCCAACGGCGGGCAGGGTTACGTGCTCGAGTTCCGTGGCTCGGCCATTCGTGCGTTGTCGATGGAAGGCCGCATGACGATGTGCAACATGTCGATCGAAGCGGGAGCGCGCGCCGGAATGGTCGCACCCGACGAGACGACGTTCGCATACCTTGCGGGTCGCCCGCACGCACCCGAGGGTGCCGACTGGGATGAGGCGGTCGCCTACTGGCGCACACTGCCGACCGACGAGGGCGCCGTCTTCGACAAAGAGATCTTTCTCGACGCCAACGAACTCGAACCGTTCGTCACGTGGGGTACGAACCCCGGCCAGGGCGTCCCGCTCAACGACGCTGTGCCCAACCCGACCGACTTCACCGACCCACAAGACCGCGCCTCAGCCGAACGAGCACTGGAATACATGGCACTCGAGCCGGGCACGCGCATGAAGGACGTGAAAGTCGACGCCGTGTTCATGGGCTCGTGCACGAACTCGCGCATCGAAGACCTGCGCGCCTTCGCCAGCGTGGTCAAAGGCAAGAAGAAGCATGCGGATGTGCGGGTGATGGTTGTTCCTGGCTCGGCTCGAGTTCGCCTCGAAGCCGAGGCCGAAGGGCTTGACCGCATCTTCGAAGACTTCGGAGCTGAGTGGCGCTTCGCCGGCTGCTCGATGTGCCTCGGCATGAACCCCGACCAGCTCGAGCCCG
>JBFYOK010000091.1:0-3643 GCA_041303845.1 Microbacteriaceae bacterium
CCGTTGCTTGACAACCTCAATATCTGATTCCAGACGGGCAATCTCAGTGCGCGCATCCTCAACGAGACCCTGACGTATGATGAAGTCGGTCGCACTCTCAGCAAGCTCGCCATTGAGTTGCCCGATGAGTTCGGTTTCCGGCACATGGTCAGACGCATAAGCCAATTGCCGGTCGTGGGTATCGAATGCTTGAACCTCAAGAAGAAGCCTCTGGTCAGCTGGGGACGCTTTCATGAATACCTCTACACGTTTTGTGGGTCAAACAGATGCGCGCTGTTCATTCACGCTTCCCCTACTGTACGACCACGAAGTCCCATGGGTCCGTTCGCACGTCACTCACCGAAATCGTGACACCAGTCAGCTCGTGTCGCAGTTGTTCGGCGGCGATGTCACACCAGACCCATTCGCTCGCCCAGTGAGATACATCAATGAGCGCGGGACCGTTCTCGAGCTTGGCCCACTCACGAAATTCTGAAGCCGGATGGTGCCGGAGGTCGCTCGTCACAAAGAGGTCAGAACTCCGAACTAACGGCTCGGAGAGCAAGCTGTCGCCAGCACCTCCACACAAAGCAATCCGACTCACAACGCGTTCGAAGTCACCAGATGCCCGGATGCCCTGAGCTGTCGCCGGCAGAATCTCTGCGATGACACGAGCGAGCGCGCCAAGCGTCATTGGCTCCGCAAGAGTCCCGACGCGACCGATACCCACCGATTTATCGTGCTGGCTTGGCACAATTGGCGACGCGTTCTGCAATCCGAGACGCCGAGCAATCACGTCTGATACGCCGTTGTCGACGATGTCGGCGTTCGTGTGAGCCACGAGAAGTCCGATTCTCGAGCGAATCAACTCCGTGATGCAGGCTCCCTTGTAGGTCTCTTCCGAAACAGTTGTGACACCCCGTAGTAGAAGTGGGTGGTGAGCAATGATGAAATCCGCACCCGCGTCCACTGCATCCCGAATGACTTCAGGGGTGACATCCACGGTAAACCGAATGTGCGATACCGCGTCATCCCTGCGTCCGACAACGAGCCCGACGGCGTCCCAGGACTCGGCTCCTCGTGCCGGCCAGAGTTTTTCGGTTGCGTTGAGGACCACTCCGACAGAAGTCACGGTCTCAGCCACCAATCAGATCGTCGAAACTGCGTGCACGACGGGGTGTGGGTTCATCTACAGAGTCGTCCGTTGGAGCAGCCAGGTGGGAAGAACCCGAGTCGACTGGGAGGGTCTCTTGTGGTGCCGCGCGCTTCGCGCGCTTGGCGTCCTTCTTTTCACGCTTTTCCTGAGCCCGAGCAAGTCGACGTTCTTCGCGACGTCGGTTCGGGGAATCCAATTCACTGTTCGGAATGGCGTCCGATTCTTTGTTGACATACGTCTGACCGAGCACGGCAACCTCAAAAGGCGCATCAATCAGACTCGCGTCCACAATCGGCGGCATGGGTTCGCGCAGAGATTCCACAGACGTACCCTACCGAGAAGTGGGCCCTACCGGGCTCGAACCGATGACATCCACGGTGTAAACGTGGCGCTCTACCAACTGAGCTAAAGGCCCTCTAATCGGTTTCTAAGCTTAGCGGGTCAGAAATCTGCTCTATGCCAACGCAGCCAAGGCGTCACGATACGCCGGGAACTCGCGGGCCTGACCTGGCGCCGTGACGAAGCTAGCGGCAACGATGCCGTCTTTGTCGATCACGATGGTTGCGCGGTTTGCAATGCCATTCTCCGAGAGGAATACGCCGTAGTCGTTAGCAACTTGCCCGTGAGGCCAGAAATCCGCCAAGAGATTGAAATCGTAGTTCTGGCTTTCCGCGAACGCTCGCTGGGTGTAGTGCGAATCAACCGAAACCCCAAAGAGCTCCACATTGCTATCTGCGAAGACACCCAAGTTGTCGCGAATCTCACACAGTTCACCTGTGCAGATACCGCTGAATGCCAGCGGGAAAAAGACCAAGACGACCGGTTTGACACCCCGGAATGCCGAGAGTGAAACGTCTTCGCCGAACTGGTTCTTCAGGGTGAAATCGGGGGCAAGTGTTCCGGGTTGAATCATGAGGGATGGACCTTTCGCGTCGTCGTGAGGAAAGCCTAATCGTCAGTAGTGTTAAGTGCATTGCCCTCCTTCAAATCACGGCTAGACCCTGCCTGGTGGGGGCACACACGGGCACACCAACCCGTTTTCGAGAAAGAGTACTGCGTGAGCGTTAACGACCAGGATCCGTATTCCATGTCAGACGTCGACTCCGATCCGACGGAAACTGCCGAGTGGCTTGAGTCACTCGATGGTGTCGTCGAGACGTCAGGTCACCAGCGAGGCCGCGAGGTCATGCTCAACTTGCTCCGTCGCTCAAAGGAACTACACCTCGGTGTCCCGATGGTTCCAACCACAGACTTCATTAACACGATTGCTCCAGAAAACGAGCCGGCCTTTCCAGGCGACGAAGACATTGAGCGTCGCTATCGCGCCTGGACTCGGTGGAACGCGGCGATGCTCGTGCACCGAGCTCAGCGTCCTGGTATTGGCGTCGGTGGCCACATTTCAACGTATGCATCGTCCGCCTCGCTCTACGAAGTTGGGTTCAACCACTTCTTTCGCGGCCAAGACCACCCCGGCGGCGGCGATCAGGTTTTCTATCAGGGTCACGCATCACCCGGCGCCTATGCCCGCGCTTTCCTAGAAGGGCGCATGACAGAAGACCAACTCGACGGCTTCCGTCAAGAGAAGTCACATGCCGGTGGAGGCCTTTCCTCGTACCCGCACCCACGCCTGATGCCGGAATTTTGGCAGTTCCCCACTGTCTCGATGGGCCTCGGTCCGATCAACGCTATTTATCAAGCGCAACTCAACCGCTACCTGACCAACCGCGGCATCAAAGACGCGTCAGACCAGCAGGTCTGGGCATTCCTTGGTGACGGTGAAATGGATGAGGTCGAGAGTCGCGGTCAGCTTCAAGTTGCCGCTAACGAAGGCCTCGACAATCTCAATTTCGTCATCAACTGCAACTTGCAGAGACTAGATGGCCCCGTGCGCGGTAACGGCAAAATCATTCAAGAGCTGGAGAGCTTCTTCCGCGGTGCGGGCTGGAATGTCATCAAGGTCATCTGGGGTCGCGAATGGGATGACCTCCTCGCTCGTGATGAAGAGGGCGCTTTGCGCACTCTCATGAACGTCACTCCGGACGGAGATTTCCAGACCTACAAGACCGAAGATGGCGCATTCGTGCGCGAGAACTTCTTCGCTCGTGATCCGCGTGCACTCAAGCTCGTTGAGGGTTACTCAGATGACCAAATCTGGGGACTCAAGCGAGGCGGTCACGACTACAAAAAGGTCTACGCGGCGTTCAAGGCGGCTGCAGAGCACAAGGGCCAACCCACGGTCATCCTGGCTCACACCATCAAGGGGTACGGCCTGGGCAAGCACTTCGAAGGCAGAAACGCTACTCACCAAATGAAAAAGTTGAAGCTCGAAGACCTCAAGCAGGTTCGCGACTTCCTCAAGATTCCGATTGCGGATTCCGCGCTCGAAGCTGACCCCTACATGCCTCCGTACTTTCACCCGGGCAACAACGATCCGCACATCGAGTACCTTCACGAGCGTCGACGCGCGCTCGGTGGCTACGTTCCAGAACGTCGGTCGAAGTACACGCA
>JBFYOK010000092.1:0-4329 GCA_041303845.1 Microbacteriaceae bacterium
GGTTCCTGAGGGCGGCGGAGTAATCAACTCCGCCCTCGACGGGAGCCTGTTGCTGCGGCCCGTTCGTGGCGGCAACGCATACGAAGAGACCGTCGAGCGACTTTTGCAGACCATCCGCCTCGGATTGGTTGCACCCGGCGATCGTCTCGCCGCCGAACGCGAACTCGCCCTCATGCTCGATGTCAGCCGGGATACCGTGCGAGACGCAATTCAGGCGCTGGTCGATGCCAGATTCTTAGAAGTTCGCCGTGGCCGTTACGGCGGTGCCTTTGTCAGCGACCCTGTCCCGACCGGCATGACCCGCCTTGGGCGCACCGGCGTCGAAACCGTTCCCGCCGCGTTCACCGCGGATGACATTCGAGACGTACTCGTCGTGCGAGAGATTCTCGAAGTTGGCGCCGCACAACACGCGGCCGAGCGGCCACTGAGCTCGGCTGAACGTGATGCCTTGTGGACTGCCCTGAGCGAGTCGAAGAACTCGTCGGGCGATGACTACCGTCGTCTCGACAGCCGACTGCACCTGCTCATCGCCGAACTTGCCGGTTCGCCGTCTCTGCTGAATCACGTAGCGCAGTGTCGGATGCGGATCAACGAACTTCTCGACGGCATCCCGCTACTGAGTCCGAACATTTCTCACTCGGATGAACAACACGAGCGGATCGTGCTCGCGATTTTGACCGGCGACTCGCACGTCGCCGCCGAAGAGATGCGCGCACACCTGGCAGGATCGGCTGCGCTTCTTCGCGGCTTCTTGGGCTAGTCCAAACGAAAGAACGGGCTCGACACCGCGTGGTGCCGAGCCCGTTCTTGTTGTCGCGATTAGGCGGCGAATGCCTGCTGGAGCAACGGAAGGATGAAGTACAGCAGGAAGCCTGCCGACACAACCCAGAGCAGCCAGTGGATTTCCTTGGCCTTGCCCGAAAGTGAACGGATGACGACCCAAGCGATGAAGCCTGCGCCAATCCCGTTTGCAATCGAGTAGGTCAATGGCATCGCGATGATTGCGATGAACGCAGGGAAGGCAGCCGACCAGTCCTTCCAGTCGATGTCCACGACCTGGCCCATCATCATCGCACCGACGATGACGAGTGCCGCAGCACCCACCTCGAGCGGAACGACCTGAGTGAGCGGGGTGAGGAACATGGCGAGGACGAACAACACACCGGTGACGAGCGAAGCGAGGCCCGTGCGGGCTCCTCCACCGATTCCCGATGCGCTTTCGATGTAGACCGTGTTCGACGAGGTCGACGTCAGTCCACCGGCAACAGCACCAGCGCCTTCAACAATCAGAGCTGGGGTCAGGCGCGGGAAGTTACCCTTCTTGTCGGCGAGGCCAGCCTGCTTGGAGAGACCAGTCATCGTGCCCATTGCGTCGAAGAAGTTCGAGAACAAGAGCGTGAAGACGAGCATCAACGCAGCGAGTGCACCAATGCGGCCAAACGAACCGAAGATGTCAACCTGACCGATGATCGAGAGGTCTGGCAATGCGAAAACAGACGACGGGATGACCGGCTGTGCAAGGTTCCAGCCCGCGGGGTTGTAACCCTCGGTGCCGGGAACGCCCATCGAACCCGATGGCCAGATGGCGTTCAAGATGATGGCGATGATGGTGGTCGCAACGAGACCAATCAAGATGCCGGCGCGAACCTTACGCGCAACGAGCACGGCGATGAGAATGATGCCGATGATGAACGTCAGCGTCGGGATACCGACAAGAACGCCGTTGACGCCAAGTCCGATCGGAGGAGCACCAAGCCCCGTCGAACGAACGAAACCGGCATCGACAAGACCGATGAAAGCGATGAAGAGACCGATACCCACGGTGATGGCGGTCTTCAGCTGTGCTGGCACTGCGTTGAAGATCATGGTGCGCAAACCGGTCGACGCGAGAATCACAATGAGGATTCCTTCGATGACGACGAGGCCCATGGCTTCAGGCCAGGTGACACCCTTGACGATGCTGACCGCGAGGAAAGAGTTGATGCCCAACCCGGCTGCGATTGCAAACGGCAGACGAGCGACAACACCGAAGAGAATCGACATGACACCAGCGGTCAACGCGGTCGCGGCACCGATGGCCCCGAGAGCTGGGTCTCCGCCACCGATGAGGTTGCCCTCAACGTCCGGCGAAAAGCCCAAGATGAGCGGGTTCAGGATGATGATGTACGCCATCGTGATGAAGATGACGAGACCGCCACGCACCTCGGTGCCGATTGTTGAGCCACGCTTGGTGATCTCGAAGAACTTATCGAGACTTCCAGCGAAGCCGGCTTTACTCGCCGACTTCTTGGGCGCGGATTTTGCCTTGGTAGCTTGTGCCACGAATCCAACTCCTTTGGGGATTAAATGAGGGTGTTCCTTAGAGCCACGATACTGTCAGCACATTCTCAGGTGGGTTTCGTTCGTGTAAACGTGTCTCACCCTCAGTCACACCTTGAGGGTTGCCCGGCCGGGGCACTCCCGTCCCTAAAATGGGCACATGCCCTCGACTCCCGTTGCGTCCTCTGCTGACAACGAGTTACTTGGCATCACGCTTTTTGATGCGCTGCCCCAGCGCGCCACACGCAACTCCGCACGAGTCAACGATGTCGACCTTGGCTACTCGCTGATCGAACCAGACGGTCCCTCGCGCGGAACGGCTGTTCTGGTTGCCGGATACACAAGTTCGTACGACACGTTCAACGTGATGCTTGCTCCACTGGCCGAGAACGGATTCAGAGTGATCGGGTTGTCCCAGCGCGGGCAGCCCCATTCGAGTGGCCCCGACGAGGTGGATGACTACTCCCTCGAACAACTTGGTCGGGACATCCACGGTTTTCTCGACGCCCTCGGCATCGAAGAACCTGTGCACCTGCTCGGTCATAGTTTCGGCGGAGTAGTTGCCCAAGAAGCCGTCATCCAGAATCCAGCGCGCTTCGCCACGGTCACTTTCTGGAACTCTGGCCCTCGCGCGTTCGACGATGGCGCAGTTGCGTACGACGCTCTGCTCAAGGATGGCCCGCGCGGCCTCTGGGTGATTGACCGAACTCGACTCGGGCAAGACCCCGATGCCGACATCGCCGGAACAATGAACGTCATCGAGGAGTACTACTTTTCGCGACTCATGACGACGAAGCCTGCCCAGCTGATTGCCGGAGCGGCTATCTTGCGAGACCAGGTAGATCGCACTCGAGAACTTGCGGCGACGGGCGTGCCGTTCTTGGTTTCGCACGGGGCCCAAGACGACGCATGGCCCGTCGATTGGCAGCGTGACATGGCGCTCGCACTGGGTGCGGACTATGTCGTGCTGGCCAACGCGGGCCATTCGTCACATGGTGACCGACCGAACATGGCGGCGGATGTGCTCGCCACGTTCTGGTCGGATCGGACTACTTCGACTTCTTGATCAAGGCGAGCAGGTCGCTCTTTCCGAGCGAGGTGTAGCCCTTGAGTCCCTTGTTCTTGGCGTATTCCTTGAGTTCGGCCGTCGACCACGAGGAGTCGGGCGTTCCGGTGCGAACCTTGACGGCGCTGATAGCAGGCGCAGCGGCCTTCTTGACGGCGGTGTTTGCCTTCTTCGCGGTTGCGGAGACCTTCTTCTCGGCCTGAGCAACGGTCTTCTTGGCCGTGGTCGTCGCCTTCTTGACGGTCTTCGTTGCCGACTTCTTTGCGGTGTTTGCCGTCTTCTGTGCCTTCTTGGCGAGGTCAGCTGCGAGGTCGGTCGCGTCATGCTTGGCGTCAGCTACTGCTGCCCCAGCCTTGCGACCTGCATCCTTTGCAACCTTCTCAGCCTTGTCGGCGAGGTCGGCGAGGTCTGCCGCGGCAGCCTTCTTGGTGCGCGAAAAAAGTGCGGCGAGACCGGTCTTTTTCTGCTGTGCAGTCATTTCATGTCCCTTTCGACAGGCACGCGACTATCACGCGCCAGTCTCAAAGTTTAGTGAACATCCGAGCACGTCCATGACACGAGCTGGTGGAAATGCCTACTGTGCGTCAATCGCGCGCGTCAAGATATCGATGAGCGCATCGAGCTGGACGCTGTCTTGCGAACCGAGATCTGCTTCGGCGCCGTCGATGGCGCGCGCCGCCAGGCCTTGCTTGCTGTCGATGAGCTCGGCAATCTTGGCATCAATGGTTTGCGCTGCAATGATTCGCCAGGCAGTAACCGGCATCTCCTGACCGATACGGTGCACACGATCGATTGCCTGCGTCTGCTCGGCACTGGTCCACGACAATTCAGCCAGAACCACGTTGGACGATGCTTGGAGGTTCAGTCCCACACCGGCAGCGGTCAACGAGCACACTGCGATGTGAACGGATTCATCATTGTTGAAGGCGTCAATGGCGTCCTGT
>JBFYOK010000093.1:0-21229 GCA_041303845.1 Microbacteriaceae bacterium
GTGTCTACGGATCTGCCGGCTTGTTGGCCCCCGACGGTGGTTCAGGTGGAGAACTGAACACTGAACGCTTGCGTTTCTCTTTTCCTCGCCAGCGTCGCGACCGCCACCTGTGCCTCTCTGACTTCGTTCACCCGAAGCCTGAAGAGGGCGGGCCCGTGGACGTTGTGGCCGTTCAGTTGGCTACAGCGGGCGCCAAGGTGGACGAGGTCACGGCTCGCATGTTTGCGCAAAACCAGTACCGCGACTACATGGAACTAAACGGTCTGACGATGCAGCTCACCGAAGCGCTCGCCGAGTACTGGCACTCGCGCATTCGCGCTGAGCTCGGCTTTGGAGCGCAAGATCCGACGGACATCGCCGGCATGTTCAAACTCGACTACCGCGGTGCCCGCTTCTCACTCGGCTATCCGGCATGTCCTGACATGGAGGATCGACGCAAGGTCGTCGAACTGCTCAAACCTGAGCGGATTGGCGTGAAGCTTTCGGAAGAGTTGCAGTTGCATCCCGAACAGTCGACCGACGCGTTCGTCTTCCATCACCCTGAGGCGAAGTACTTCTCGGTCTAGTCGAGATAGCGATCGGTGCGCGATTGAGCGCCCGCAACACGGGTGCGCCCGTTGCCAGGATGCCGATGACCGTCGTGATGGCGCGAACAGAATCCCAGGTGAATGTCGACGTCACGAGGGTGTAACCGACGAATCGCTGCGCATTCTCTGCGAACGAACCGCCGGGGATGAACGAGATGTCGGTTGCGGGCCCGACAGCAATCGGCCAGAACCACAGGTTCATCAGTGTGCCAAACACATAGGAGGCCAGCGCGCCGTATACGGCGAGCACGAGGATGCGAGTTCGAAGGCCGGACTTCGTACCCAAGCCTCGAACGCCTGATCGGGGGAAAAGCATCCCTGCACCCGCTCCCACCCAGCCCAGCGCAAACGCTTGGAAGGCGGTCCACGGGCCGATGCCACCCCAAATGAGCGAGGAGGCAAGAATCGTCGTGACGCCGAGCAGAAAACCGAATCGTGCGCCATAGGCTGCGCCACTGAGAATGACCACGGTGAAGACGAGTTCGAAGCCACCAAAGCCGGTGCTCATCAGCCGTAGCGCGGTTGCCACGGCCGTAAGTACACCGAGCATGGCAACTGTCGTTCCGACTCGGATTGAACGGTCAAGAGTCAGCGCCATGATGACCAGGAGCACGGGCAACACGGCAAGCGCGAATACGGCTTCCGTTACGAACGGCCATGCGAACGCCCCGAGGGCGAGCAGGCTGACCACGATGAGGGTCGCCCGTGTGATGAAGGTATTCAGGGAGCTCGTCATGAGACGGACACCCCATTCGCAAATTGTGCCGCGAAGGCTTCGTCATGAGTGGCGAATATGACTGCAGTGCCCGTTGTCGACACCTCAATTAACATGTCGGTGAGTTGAGTGCGGGCATACTCGTCGAGCCCGCGGGTCGGCTCGTCGAGCAACAGCAAGTCGGGGTGAGGCGCAGCTTGGAGCGCGCACGCGAGAGCGAGACGCTGACCGGTGGAGAGATCGCGCGGATGCGCATCCATCGGCAAATCGGGAAGAAGACGTTTCGCCATCTCTTGCGTCGTCCCCGCTGTCACACGAGCTAGGCGGTCGTTGTGAGCGCACTCCGATGCGACGGACTCTCGACTGAACAAAAGTGAGGGGTCTTCCGGCACGAGCCGAACATTCTGTGGGTGCGACTGAGCGAACCCAGACAACCAGGTCGTCTTTCCAGCTCCGTTTGGCGCGATCAGGGGAGTAATCGGAGATTGTTGGTTGCGGTGACTTTCGGTCGAAGACGGGGGGAACGAGCGAGCGTGAACTTGAGCACCAGATGTGTCGCGCTCAGGTATGGGTTTGAGGTCAAGATCTAGTCGAACGTCCGCCAATCCGACTAAATCGGCCCAACGGTGTTCGGCAACCACCATCGTGATTCCTGTCGAGGCTCGAAGTTCCTTGAGCACCGTGACGACCCGGGCGGCTGATGTTGCGTCAAGGTCCGCAATAGGTTCGTCCAGCAGCAACAGCGACGGTGCAGTTACTAAGCCGGCAGCCAGCGCGACCAGCGTCGCCTCGCCGGCAGAGAGCGCGTGAATCTCGCGTTCCAGAAGTCGTTCGATGTCCATCTTGCGGGCCATTGCGACAACCGCTTCTTCGACAGACGGATCGGCGTCACGCCGGTGACCGGTCAGTCTCAGTCCGAATGCAATTTCGTCGAACACTGTCGATGCCACAAATCCATCGCGCACGTTCTGATCGACCAGAGACACAAATGACGCTGTTTCATTGGGGAGGGCGCTGCGGCGGTCGAAACCTCCTACTTCTAGGACGCCCTGCTGCCAGCCTCCGGCCGAATGCTGTAACCGCCCGGTGAGCGCGTGCAGGAGTGCGGTTTTCCCGGAGCCGGTGGGGCCCGTCAAGAGCACGCAGGAACCGTGGGCGATGGTGAGGTCACCCACGTTGAGAGTCCACGTTGGTTGCGCGAGTGAGCCGAAACCGACGCTGAAGTTTCGTGCGACGATCGGAGCATCGCACATTCCATAGGTTGTTTCCGTTGAGCCAAAGCCGCGTTGTTCCATCGCCGCACCGAGGGCAACGCCGCGTTCGAGGGACCGCTCAAGCACGGGCATGATGAGCGATGCGACAGAGCGGTCGCCGCGCATCCGTCGCGAGGCATTCACGCGCCTAATCGACGACAACAGGCTGGGATAACTAGCCAGCGCAATCACCAGTGCGGTTCGCATGTTGCGCAGTGGCCCACGCCCGCCCCATCGGGTCAGGGCAGAGGAAACGTCGACGACGGTGTTCAGCGCCCCGAAGAAAACCACGACGGCGACGAACGGTAGTGACGTGCGAATAACGCCACCGACGGTACTTCCCCAAGAGTCAAGGGTTTCAGGCCAGCCACCGAAAATGAGGCGGTAGGCCAGTCGCAAGGCCACGAAGGCACACGCAAACCACACCGAAACAATGAGCGGCGCGGATGCGCTGCGCCACAGTCGGGGAGATCTCACAATGCGTGCACGCATGGGTCTTGCCTCTAGTTCGGCGTGGGGGTCGTCGTGCCGGACGTGAAGACGAGGCCAACGGAGTCACCCGGCGCAACGTTGAGGTCACTCGCTCCCACCATCGCGTACTGCCAGTCAGGCGTGCCCTGCTTGACCCACAATGCCCAGTACGCAAACTCGGGTGGCATTGACGCGCACGATTCCGTGTAGCTGTCGTACCCCTCGACCTCAATCGCAGTTTCGGCTGAGGGGTTGTCGTTGACGCGACACACCACTGCCGATCCGTACGCGTCGGTGCCTGAAACAGTGACGCCAGCGGTCTTCAAGACATCGAGCGCTGGCGACAGAGCCTGCACGTCGACGCAACCGTCGATGGCTGGCTCGTTGAGAATTCCAAAGTCGACAACCACTGTCACTCCGTCGCACAACGAGCCGGCGGGCTGTTCGCTCATCACTAGAGTGGCGCTTGCGCAGCCTGTGAGCGCGAGAAGACCCACTCCAGCGGCAAGCATCCCAAGCATGCGACTGGTGCGAGAGATGGGCTTTGGGCAGTGCGCGCGTTGGTGCATGGTTCTATTCTGGTGGGATGAACGCCCGACCCTCGAAGGATGCCTCAATCGAGCCCCGCCTCAAGGACAACATCAGTCTTGAGGATCTGCTCGACGATGACGCTCCGCAGATTTTTGAAGAGGACGATTCGTGGCGCCAGGGGTATCCCTACGACGAGAAAATGACGCGTCGGGAGTATGAGTTTCTCAAGCGGAGCCTGCAGCTCGAACTTCTGAAACTTCAGGCGTGGGTCAAGGAATCTGGCGAGCGAATCGTTCTCGTCTTCGAGGGCCGCGACGCGGCTGGCAAGGGCGGAACCATCAAGCGCTTCATGGAGCACCTCAACCCCCGCGGTGCCCGCACGGTCGCTCTCGAAAAGCCCACGGAGCGCGAAAAGTCACAGTGGTACTTTCAGCGTTACGTTCAGCACCTTCCGGCATCCGGCGAGATCGTTTTCTTTGACCGCTCTTGGTACAACCGTGCTGGCGTCGAGCGCGTCATGGGTTACTGCACGCCCGCGGAGTACCGCGAATTTGTGCGCTCGTGTCCGCAGTTCGAGCAGATGCTCGTTGAATCGGGTATCCACCTCATCAAGCTGTGGTTCTCGGTGGGCGAGGCGGAACAACGTCGCCGATTCCTCGAGCGTCGCACAGACCCGGTGAAGCGCTGGAAATTGTCGCCCACGGATATCGCGAGCCTCGACAAGTGGAGCGAATACACGCAAGCGAAAGAGGCGATGTTCCAGTTCACGGACACGATCATCGCGCCGTGGACAGTTGTGAAATCTAATGACAAGAAGCGTGCCCGCATCGAGGTACTGCGCTGGGTACTCGCGCAATTCGATTACCCGGGCAAGAACGTTGAAGTTCTGGGAACTCCAGACCGTCTGATTATCGGCAGCCCGGATTCGGTTTACGACCAAGGCGAAACTCCGACGGGAATAATCCCGCGCGCGAATCCGTAATCTTTCCTCATGGCAACTATCGACATTGGTGCAGTGAATTTCGACGAAATCGTCATGGGAAGCGAAATTGTTCTCGTTGACTTTTGGGCCTCGTGGTGCGGGCCGTGTTTGCGCTTCGCGCAGGTCTATGACGCTGCATCGGAGAAGCACCCCGACGTCGTGTTCGCGAAGGTTGATACGGATGCCGAACAAACGCTCGCCGGTGCAGCCAACATTCAATCGATACCGACACTGATGGCATTTCGGGAGCAGATTCTTGTCTTCTCCCAGCCTGGAGCGCTTCCGGCGCCAGCTCTTGAAGATTTGATTGGGCAGATCAAGGATCTGGACATGGATGACGTGCGCCGCAAAATGGCAGAGGCCCAAGCAGCTGAAGCTGCCGGGGCCCCTGAAGACGCCTAAGTCTTATCGACCGCTACTTCTTTCCGCGCAAGCGGTCGAAGAATCGGGCGGGGCTCGTCACGGTGAGGTGTGCTGACTTGTGCAGCACAACCGCTCCGGCGGCTCGAACCTGGCGGAAGCGTTCGCTGACGAAGAAGAATGGTGCGCCTATCGCGAGCAGCAGGCCGATTACACCGGCTGGGCCCAGCAGAGCAAGACCGGTGTTGACCAAGCCGGCGATGTCCGGACCACCGGCGCCGACGGAAAGCGTGACGGTTGAGGTGTACCGACCCCCCTCGCCACAGTCAGCACTAATCTCGTAATCCGCTTCCGCCGTGACTCCGGTCGGCGTTCCGCTGATGACACCGGTCACGTCGTCAAACGACAGTCCATCAGGAAGCGCAGGCGAGATGGTCAATTCGGCTGGGCACGGCACGCTCGAAACGTCAAGCGTCTCCGTCGGGGTGATCGCTTCGCCGACGCGGGCCTGCGTGGTTTGGCCCGCGGGGTAGATGCCTGCTGGACGCGACGCAACGCCCATCGTGATGATGGCAGTCGCCGTGTAAGTGCCGTCGGTTGCGGTGACCGTATAGTCAGCTGACGCACTTGGGGTCGTTGGTGTTCCGCTCACAACACCGGTCGTCGTATCGAAGTTCAGTCCGTCAGGAATTGTCGGGGAAATCGAATACGTCATTGTGCCCGTGAACCCAGTTGGAACGAATGCGTCGGTCGGTGTCATCTCGATGCGGTCTTCCAGGACAGGGCTTTGCTGTACGGGCGTGATGGATTGATCCGCGTTGACGGTGATGGTCGACGAGAGGTCGTTGATGAGCTCAGTCTTGTTGCTTGTGCTTGCGGTGAGACTTGCGGCACTGAGCGTTTTGGCTCCAGCGGTCGAGAATGCGACGGGAACCGTGATCGTGCATGAGTCCAGCGTGTCCGCGAGCGCGCCACCTGCGTAGTGCAGCGTGTTGACACCGCCTGGGGTTGTCGCGGTCACGGTACCACCACACGTTCCACCTGCGGCACCGGTGTCGAGGTTCGCGCCAGTGGGAAGCGCAATATCAAGACCAAGATTCGTAAAGCTTCCCTGCACGCCGGTGCGGTATCGCTGAGTGTTCGTGAGCGTGATGGTCAGGGTCGAATTAGCGTTCACGGCGACCGAATCATCCGAGAAATCAGCAGTCACGGTCGGGGTCACCGGGTAGAGAATGTAGGCCAACTGCTTGCTGTGCCAGGTATACGTCGATTCCCCGCATGCCCCGCGGTCATCGTTGTAGGTATAGAGAAAGAGGGTCGATGTGACGGAATCAACCATCGTCGCAGAGACCCCGTAGTACCGATACGGGACATCCGCCCACGTGTCAGTAGCGTTTTGTTGCATACACTGCTGGTCGTTGACGGATGCGAAGCCCAAGGGCTCTACCGTGCGCGCGCCGCCATTACCCCTGTTTACTTTCGTGAAGACATTTCCGTACTGCCAGGTATTTGCAAGGGTCGTCCAGTGGCTGTTGCAGTTCGTCAGATCAAGTGTGACGACGTCCTCGTTGAAAAGAACTCGACTCGTTGTGACCGTCCCGGTTTGGCCACCTTTGCAGTCGCCCGTCAGCGTGGTCGCCGAGCTAGAAACGACATCGGCCGGCGTGAGGGCCGACGCCGGCTCGAAGGCCAATAACGAACCGCTGAGACCAGCAATCGCAATGAGAGCTGTTGCAACAAACTTTTTCATGAAAATCCTCAAACTTGGATGTCCGTAAACCGAAATTCAGTCTAAGACACTGGCGTTACCCACCACCACGTCTGCCCACAGTAGTTGCAATCGATACCCCAGGGGGTATGCTAATTGCATGATTATTGACACTCAAGAGTTGAAGGCCGCTCGTGATCGACTCGTTCGCGTTCAGGGTCAAATCGGTGGCATCGTGCGCATGATCGACGAAGGCCGAGACTGCACAGAACTACTCACTCAACTCGCTGCTGCCAGCACCGCACTGAGCCGCGCTGGTTTTGAAATCGTGGCGACAGGAATGGCTCACTGCGCAGCAGAACCTCGCGATGGTGAGAATCGCGTCGCGCTCGAAAAAGCCTTCATGTCACTGGCCTAACTCATGAAAATTGTCATTGTTGGAGGAGTCGCCGGCGGAATGTCCGCGGCTACCCGTGCTCGTCGGCTCGACGAACGTGCGGACATCACGGTCTATGAGCAGGGGCCGTACGTGTCGTTCGCAAACTGCGGCCTTCCGTATTTCGTGGGCGGGGTCATCCCGGAACGAAACGCGCTGTTGTTGCAAACTCCCGAATCTCTCTGGAACCGTTTTCGCATTAACGTGCAGGTGCAGTCTCGAGTAGTTGCCATGGACACGACGTCGAAGTCGGTCACTGTTCGAAACATGGTCACGGGAGAAACCCTCACAGACTCCTATGACGCACTCATTCTCTCGACCGGTGCGAAGCCGAGAGATCTCACCATTCCCGGCATTGAGCGCGCGCACCACTTGCGGGATGTGCCTGATGCAACGGCCATCAAGGTCGCCGCACAGACACTGGGTGCGACGACGGCCGTCATCTTGGGTGCCGGATTCATCGGTGTCGAACTTGCCGAGAACCTGCACGCACTAGGGCTCGAGGTGACGCTCGTTCAGTCGAGCCCCACCGTCTTGAGTCAGTTCGACCCAGAAATGATTGAGCCATTTCAAGCGACGCTGGTGAGCAACGGCATCCATCTCGCAACTAACGCTTCGGCGGTGTCCATTGGTGAGAAGACCGTGATGTTGTCCGACGGGCGTGAACTTCCGGCCGACATCGTCGTGTCTTCGGTCGGTGTCGTTGCGGATAACGCGCTCGCCGTCGACGCCGGATTGCGTGTCGCACCGTCAGGTGCCGTGTGGGTTGACGAAAACCAGCGAACGAGCGACCCGCACGTATTTGCGGTGGGTGACGTCGCAGAAAAGACGCACCTGCTCACTGGAGATGGTCAACCGATTTGGCTTGCCAACCTCGCGAATCGCCACGGAAGACTCGTCGCCGACGTTGTGGCGGGCGCGGGTGCCGTGGCCCGACCGAATATCGGCACAGGCATCATTGGTGCCTTCGGAATGGTGGCTGCGTTTACCGGACTCACCGAAAAGCACGCTGTCGCGAGCAAGATTCCGCATGCCATCGCACACCTTCACCCCGGGTCGCACGCTGGTTACTACCCCGGTTCCCATCGCATCGACATCAAAGTTTTGTTTGATCCTGAATCGGGTCGCCTCCTCGGTGGGCAAGCTGTCGGTCGAGACGGAGCGGATAAGCGAGTCGACGTCATCGCCACCGCGATTTACGCCGGTCTCACGGTGAGCGATTTGATGAATCTGGAACTCGCATACGCACCCCAGTTCGGCTCGGCGAAAGACGCAATCAATCAGGTTGGTTACGTCGGCGACAACATGATGGCAGGAACGACGTCGACCGTGCAGTGGCACGAGCTCGACGACGAGATGGCACACGGAGCAACCTTGGTTGACGTGCGCACCGAAAAGGAAAATGCTGCCGGCGCGATTCCTGGGTCGATATGCATCCCGGTGGATGACCTGCGCGAGCGCATCCCGGAACTCACCGGTAAGCGAGTCATCGTGCACTGCCAGGTCGGACAACGCGGTCACACGGCAACGCAGATTCTGCGTTCGCACGGAATCAACGTCGCCAACCTCGACGGAGGCTGGTTGACCTGGAGCGCGGGTCAGCGCGCACTGGGTCGTTCGGTCTAGAACACAAAATAGAAAAAGAAGGAGAAAACCATGTGCCAGAAAGTCACGTGTTTCAACTGCGGTAAGCCCACATGGGATGGCTGTGGACAGCACATCGAAGAGGCGCTTGAAGGCGTTGCACTTCAGGACCGTTGCGACTGCAAGTAATCATCTACCCACCCGATTCACTCAGCGGATAGTCGAGCTATGCGCCCCGCAGGGTTTTGCGCCAAAGTAATAGTGCGCATGAGACCCACGGGGCGCACTAGGCATGCACGTCCAAGGAGCAAAACATGAAACTCAGCTTTATCGGTCTGGGATCGATGGGGTCAGCCATGGCCAACCGCCTGATTGAGGCCGGCCACGATGTGACCGTGTGGAACCGGTCAACCGCCGCGACAGAGCCTCTCGTCGCCGCAGGTGCAACAGTCGCCTCGTCGGTTGCCGAAGCGTTCGCGCATCCCTTCGTTTTCTCTATGCTCTCGAATGACGCAGCTGCACTCGAATTGTTTAGCGCCGAGAATTTGGCTGCTGCGGCACCCGGAACAATTCACGTCAATCACTCGTCGCTCAGTTTGGATGCTGCTGACGAGTTGTCGGCGCGTCACGCGGCTGCTGGTGTCGGCTACATTGCAGCGCCGGTCTTGGGCCGCCCGCCCCTCGCTGCTGCCGGCCAGCTCAACATCATCGCGGGTGGTGACCCTGCCCACATCGAAGCCGTTCAGGTGTATCTCGACGTTCTCGGCAAGAAGACGTGGAACATGGGCCCCACTGCTCGAGGCGCGAACCTCGTCAAGATCGGTGTCAACTTCAACATCATTCACGCCATCGCAGCACTGGGAGAATCAGTTGCTCTCGTTGAACGCGGTGGTGTTGAAGCGACCCTCTTCGTCGAGTTGCTGACGAGCAGCCTGTTTGGAGGCATTGCATACACCGGATACGGAAATGCAATCGCAACCAAGACATACCGTCCGGCGGGGTTCACTATTCCGCTCGGACGCAAAGACCTGGGGCTCGTCGAACAAGCTGCAGCAGAAATGAACCTGACCCTGGCTTCGATCCCCGGTTTGCGTGAGGTGTTCGAAAAGGCACTCGCAAACCCCGATCTCGAGGGCGCCGACTGGGCAGCCATCGCCGAGGTTTCGCGCGAGTCCTAGTCGACTCTGCCCTTGTCGGTGTACCGCAGTAGTCTCGCGGTATGTCGTCGCTTGATTCTCAGTCGCTGTTTACCCGAGCCCGTTCTTGGCTTTCCCGAAGAGGATTATGGGGGGCACTTGTCGCCGTGGCGCTCACCGTGTTTGTCATTGCGTCTGGCGTAGGCATGACAATGGCGGCCACGGGAGTTTTGCCTGCGATGTTCGCCCTAGACGAGGAACCAACCGCTGTGTCGTCTCCGGCTTCATCTCTGGGGTATTCGCCTACACCGATTTCGAGCAATAGCTCGAGCCAACTCGAGAACGGCTTCGACACGTACGAAGGCATTGATTGGGAATCCGTCAGCGCGAGTGGCTTTACGGGGTTGCAGATCTCGTTCAGTCCCGGTCGAGTCTCATATATCGCTCAAGCAATCAAAGATGGTGAGGGGTCGCTCACAATCGAGGTTTTCCTGAACGGGAACTGGTGGGCAAATTCGAGTGTCCCGTGCTCACATACTCGCGTTGGTCAAACCTGCGGCCTCGCAGGGGGTGACCTGCTTGACGCGGAGCACGGCTACTGTGCGCCGGGCGGTGACGTGCTCCAGATCCGCGCCCACGGGTTTGGAATCGATGAGACAAAAACGGTTGCGATTCCTCGTGACGTCCAGAATTGTCCCGCGCTACCGGAACCAGAACCAGAACCAAAACCAGAACCGACAGCGGAATCAGTGCCGGAAAACGACGCGACCGAACCCGAACCCGCACAAACGGCCAGCCCGTGACCTCACACACTTATTTCAGCTACTTCCAAGGTCACAGAACGTAGTCTCGAGCTATGGGATTTTTAGACAGACTTTTTGGTTCAAGCGGCGATGAAGAATACCGTCGCACGACGGAGCAAGTTCGGTCGGCCAGTGCAGAGCGTTCGCAAGACGAAATCGCTGTTGAACGTTACCGATACCTGTTGCAGACGGCGCCACCGGCCGCCATCGAGCAGGTGCATGAGGAAGCGTTCGCAAAGCTCACGCCAGACCAGCGCCACATGCTCTTCAATCAGCTCGTCGCGGATGCCCCACGAGGCGAAGCTCCCAAATCCGATGATGCCCACTCGCTCGCGGTCTCCGCAACGAGGTCCGAGATGCGTCAGCCGGGCACCTTGGAGCGATCACTCTCGAACGTCTCACCTGCCGGCCCAGGCTTTGGGTCGATGTTTGCGAGTTCGCTCCTTGGCAACATCGCCGGATACTTCATCGTTTCTTCACTGATGAGCGCCTTCATTCCGTCGGATGCCGGCACCTCTTCCGAAGCCGCGACAGGCGACGAGTCAAATGGTGACACGGGCTCAGATTCAACCGATGCCGGCGCTGAAGGTTCGATGGACGCGGCCGGTGACTCCGGTTTTGGCGGCGACCCCGGCTTCGGTGACGGTGGTTTTGGTGGCGACTTCGGTGGCGGTTTCGACGGAGGGTTTGACTTCTAGTAATTCAGTGGTGGCGTCTGCCGAGACCCTGAGCGTCATGGCAGCCAGCGACTAGCTGACAACGGAGTAGCCCCCGCACAAGGCGAGGGCTACTCAATCACGCAGATTTCGCGGGATATCTATGCGGCTCGGCGGCGGCGCACAGCCAGCAGAGTGCCGAGAGCAATTAATGCGGTTGCGAGGCTCGCACCCAACGCGCTGCCTGCATCATCTGAACCTGTGTCAGGAAGGTTTCCACTGGAACCGCCCGATTCACCAGACCCAGATGATCCCCCTGATCCAGGATCCGTGGGGGGCGGCGTGGTGGACACGACAAAGTTTGAAACGGAAATCGGATAGTCCCAGTAGTAGCCCTGCGTGCTTGGGGAGATGCACGTCACGCTGAGGGAATACGTTCCATCGACAACGTTGAGGGGGACTGTCCTCGAGAGAACTAATGGAGATGTCTGCGTTGACGGGGTGAAGGTCTCTTCGCTCGAGCCAGCGGGAATGCCGAACGTCGGTGTGGTCGGTGCTGAATTGAAGAGATAGACCTCCACGGTGAAGCCGGGATTCGTGTTCTGGTACGTGTTGTCATAGGGGCTATAGGAACAGAAGTCAGTCAGGCCATTCGTGCCCGGAGTCAGTGTGATGGTGACCGTGTCGCCGGGTGCGCCCGTCATCGTGTCGAAGGCAACCGTTGTGTCGGCGGCAAATGCCGCAACCGGATTCAGGGTGGCCAAGGCGGTAGCAACGAGCACACCGCTGACCTTTAGAGCAAGTTTTGCTGCCATGTTCAATTCTCCATTTTTCGAAGGGGACGCAGGTCGCGCCACCACAGTTTGTATTTGTCACCATAGGTTACATCCGTTATGCCCATGCTATTGGTATTCAGGGCACAGAAAAAGCCCCGCCGGCGCAGAAGGCCGGCGGGGCTTTTGAGTGCTGCTAGTCAGGAAGCGCGGCGGCGAACCACGATGACTGCTGCGCCTAGTGCAACCAGTGCAATTGCTCCAACTGCGCCGAACAGAACAGTTCCGGAGTCCTGACCCGTGTCAGGAAGCTGATCCGCCGGCGCGGGCGCGGGCGCGGCCGCGATCGTAAATTCGCCTGGAACCGATGCGCCGCTACCCCACATGCCAACGCCGATTTCGAAGCAGAAATACTTCAAAGTGTAGGTTCCGACGGGCGTATCCGCCGGAATCGTGACCTCAACAGACGTCGATATCCCGGCGTCTCCGGTCCAGCTGAAGTTACCGAGCGCGCCGGCGGAGGTATCCGCCGGAATCTGACCATTGGGACCGCCATCGGTCGACCTGAGCTCGACCAGCATGGAGAGTCCTGTGGGATTCAACCCGGCACCATCGCACCAGTTTTCCCCAGACAGGACTTGGTTTCCGTTCCTCGCCGTTGCGGTGAACGTGCCGCCCGGGGCGACAGTCATGGAACTCGCCGTTCCCGTGGCGGGGGCGGCGTGGGCAGGTGTAGCAACGATCAGGCTGGCGGCGGCAATGACACCCGCGACAACTCCGTAAGCAATGGACTTCTTCATTCTTTTCCTTTTCGATTAGGCAGGGCTCGGTTTGCAAATGTCACCATAGGTTACATCCGTTATGCCCATGCTATTGGTATTCAGGGCACAGAAAAAGCCCCCGAATTTTCGGGGGCTTTGCTGGTGGCTCCGACGGGCGTCGATCCCGTGACCTCACGATTTTCAGTCGTGCGCTCTACCAACTGAGCTACAGAGCCCGAAAAGCTTTCGCCTTTCGTGATGAAAGCCCTTCTATAGAGAAGGGCCACATCCGCGACCCTGACGGGACTTGAACCCGCGACCTCCGCCGTGACAGGGCGGCACGCTAACCAACTGCGCTACAGGGCCTTACTTGTTGGAACAACCTCCACAGTCTATACATCCTGGTGACCCCAACGGGATTCGAACCCGTGCTACCGCCGTGAAAGGGCGGCGTCCTAGGCCACTAAACGATGGGGCCGGGATGCGTGACTGAAGTTCGTGAACTTCCGACGCTCAAGCATAGGGGAAAGGCGTTTAGGTGCGCCAATCCGCGAGGCTCACGGCTTTTGCCAAGGTTGGTTGTTAGCGTGGTGGGATGCGCCAGCGCGTCCGGGCGGCCCTTGCCGCGTTCACCACTCTCATGGCTGTCTTTGCCTTGGGAGTGGTTATCGCCGAACCGGCTCAGGCGTATCCCTCGTGGGCTGACGTCATCGCTGCCAAGGGCAACGCCGAGGCTAAGGCTGCCGAGGTTGAGAGCATCCAAGGGTTCATCATGCAGGTGCAGGCCGAGGCGGATGCTGCTCAGGCCGAAGCCCAGCGCAAGGGTGACGAGTTTGCCATCGCCCAGGAGAAGTTCGACGACGCCGATCAGCGAACGAAAGACTTGACCGCTCAGGCAGACGCAGCTCAGGCTGCAGCCGAGGACGCCACCACAGCAGCAGGTCGACTGGCTGCTCAGCTGTACCGATCCGGCGGAACCGACATGAGCATGTCCCTCCTGTTGGATGGCGGTGGAACGAAGACCGATGACCTGCTCTCAAAACTCGGAAGCATGTCGAAGCTCGTAGAACGGTCAACGCAGGTTTATGACGCTGCTCAGGCATCGCTCAAAGAAGCAGAGTCCCTCAACAAGCAAGCCGAGGTTGCCAAGGCGGAACGTGAGCAGCTGAAAATCGCTGCAGATGCCGCTTTCCAAGCAGCTAGCACCGCAGCTCAAGCGGCCGCTCAAAAACTTGCTGAGACCCAAGACGTCTTGGCCACGTTGTCTGCGCAGCTTGCCGCACTCGAGGACGAATCCGCGCGTACGGCTGCCGAATACGAAGCCGGTGTGGAAGAGGCGAAACGAATCGCCGCGGAACGCGCAGCGCAAGAGGCCGCCGACCGGGGCATCCCCGTTAGTAATGCCGGTTGGGCTCGACCTTCTGATGGTTACATCAGCGACTGGTACGGACCTCGACAGTCGGTGTGGACTGGTTACGGTTGGTCATCGTCATTCCACCGCGGTATTGACCTCGCCAGCCGCTGCGGGTCATACATCTATGCGTCGTCGGGCGGCCAAGTTGTGTATGCCGGTTGGAACGGTGGTTTTGGCAACTACATTCAGGTCGACCACGGAGGCGGCGTTCACTCCGGCTACGCTCACCAGTCGCAGTTTGCCGTTGGATGGGGCGACTGGGTTGCTCCAGGGCAAGTCATTGGCTACGTGGGCACCACGGGAACGTCGACCGGATGCCACCTTCACTTCGAGATTCGCATCAACGGTAGTCAGATTGACCCAGCTGAGTTCCTCTACAACCGGGGAATCGCCTTCTAGGCAGAGTTCAGAACCTAGTGGCCCTGTGTCTTGAGCCGCTCGAACCCATCGATGATGAGCTGCTCTGCCTCTGCGGCATCGCCCCAGCCCTCGATGTTGACGAACTTCTCGGGCTCGAGGTCCTTGTAGCGCGAGAAGAAGTGGTGGAGTTCGTTTCGGGTCTGCTCAGGAACATCCTTCAAATCCTTGATGTGAGCCCAGCGCGGGTCCTTGTACGGAACACAGATGATCTTTGCGTCGCTGCCTGCTTCGTCACTCATGTTGAGGACACCAACCGCGCGAACCTTGACTCCAACGCCCGGGAACACCGGGTATTCGAGCAGAACGAGTGCGTCGACAGGGTCGCCGTCGAGGCCGAGCGTGTTCTCGAAGTAGCCGTAGTCGACCGGGTAGACGAACGGCGTGAAGAGAACGCGATCGAGGTAAACGCGACCGGTTTCGTGGTCGACCTCATACTTGTTGCGGCTACCGCGAGGGATTTCAATGACAACGTCGTAGTCAGCCACAACGGCTCCTTTTTCTCTGTGAGCGTGAACGTATCTGCCTGCCGCTTAGGGCAAGCGGGTTAAGGTTACTTCAATGCCTGCTCGTCCGAGACTTACGCCCGCAATGGCCGATGTGCGCCGTGCGGTTCGTGACGCGTTGGCGGTTGCGATTCCGGATGCGCGATCTCGTGTCACGCGCGACCCGTCATGTGTTGGGTCCGCCGAGTCAGCCGGTGGATGGGTCGTTCCGCCCGACGCCCCGCTCGTGCTCGTTGCACTCAGCGGGGGGCCCGACTCGCTCGCCCTCGCAGCAGCCCTCGCTTTTGAGGCGGCCAAGTGCGGTGTCCGTGCCGGGGCCGTCATTGTTGACCACGGACTGCAATCGGGGTCTGCAGAGGTTGCCGCAAGGGCGGCCGAGCTCGCGACCGGACTGGGGCTTGCTCCGGTCGTCGTCGAACCCGTTGAGGTGATCTCGACGAGCGCCGGTCCCGAAGCGGATGCGCGCACTGCTCGCTACGACGCGTTTGACCGTGTTGCACAATCAACGGGTGCCGTGGTCGTGCTTCTCGGTCACACTCTTGACGACCAAGCGGAAACGGTCTTGCTCGGACTCGCGCGTGGCTCTGGTGCGCGCAGCCTCGCCGGAATGCGCATGGTGGTTGCACGTGAGGTTTCTGAAGTGGTACTCGTTCGTCCACTACTTGGCTTGCGACGAGAGGTTGTCGCACAGTCGTGTCGTGACCAAGATCTCGTCGCATGGACTGACCCCCACAACGCGGATGAGAGTTACGCACGGGTTCGCGTGCGCGCGAGTGTGCTGCCCGTGCTTGAGACGCAGATTGGACCTGGGATTGCCGAAGCGCTCGCACGCACGGCATCCCACCTGGCTGACGATGCAGAGGTGCTTGACCAACTTGCCCTGCTCGCACTCGCAGACTGCCGGATTGCATCAGATGATCCAGAAGGCGACGTGTTGGATGTTGATCGACTCAGCGAACTCGCACCTGCGATTCGTCGCCGAGTGCTTCACGCCTGGCTCACGCGCGCGGGATCTATCGGGGCCACCGTGGTGCACGTTGATGCGGTCGAGTCTCTCGTGACGCAATGGACGGGACAGAGCGGTATTGATGTGCCAAACCTGCAGGTCAGGCGCATCGAACGCTCGCTCGTCGCCTCAAAAAACTGACTCTCGACAGGTCACCAAATCCGGTTCTACAGTCGTGGCATGACGAAGAAATCTCCCCTTGCCTTTCTTGGTTTGATGTGCGGACTTGCGATCGCCACGGCAGTCGCTTCGCCCGCATCCGCAGTGACGACACCGACTCTTGCACTTTCGGATGTCACCGACGTGACCCCCGGCCAGTCGATTTCGGCAACGGTGACAGACGTCTCCGGTGTCTTGTGCGACCAGAGTTTCGGAGTCGGTGAGTGGAACGTCTACCTCGCTTGGTATCGGAGCGATCGGATTGCGCCGGTTGGTTACTCGATTGCGCAGAGCTCACAGTCGAGCGCGTACATCGCTGGGGCATCCGTCACGATTACTGCCAACTTCTATGTCGTCTGGCTGGAGCGTGATTCGGCGCAGGCCGACCCCTCCACGTGGGACGGTGAGTACGCGGTTCTCGCCGGGTGCATGACCGCGGGCAACGGGGTCGGTGATATCGCCGGTGGCGACGGCATTGATCGAACGGGCGTTCCCACCCAAGCCATCTCCGCGACGTACCTGCCGGTCACGGTCAGCCGCACCGAGATTCCACAGGGGGAGTCACTCGACGTCACGATGACGGATGCGAGTTCCCGCTGGTGCAACTTCGCAACCGGTGCGGGATTCAGCATGGGTGCATGGTTCGCATCCGGAACGTCAGGCGTGTATGACTTCTCGGTGCCGAGTAACCTGCCGATTTTCGGAGGCGCGCCCGGAGTGGGTAACTTCACCTGGTCGAATACGAGTGCCACGGTATCGGTGACCGTTCCGATTGATGCAGCTCCAGGCGATTATCTGCTCGGCGTGACGTGCATTGGTCCGTCACCTGCTTACGCCGCTGACCTTCGTTCAGGCGTATTCGGAGTCGTCACCGTTACCTCGGCGGACCCCGGGCCGACACCAGACCCGACGCCACCGTTGCCAGAGACCGGGCGCGACACTGGAGCGGACTCATCCATAGGACTGACTGCTCTGGCATTCATCGTCTCAGGAGTTGGCGCGCTGACTGTTTTCGCGCGGCGCCGTCGATTCGGCGTGTAAGTTCGAAAAAAGCTCGCGCGACGAAAGGCCCCGCTGTGGAAATCGATGACATCCGAGACGACCTCAGCGAGGTGCTCTTTACCGAGGAGCAGATCGAAAACCGCATCCGGGAACTCGCTCGCGCGATTGAACACGACTACCCCGAAGGCGACGTTCTGTTGGTTGGCGTGCTCAAGGGTGCCGTCATCGTGATGGCCGATCTCGCGCGCGAATTGAAGTTCCACGCGCATATCGACTTCATGGCTGTGAGCTCGTATGGGGCGAGCACCAAATCATCAGGTGTGGTCAAGATCAACAAAGACCTCGACACCGATGTCGCCGGCAAGAAGGTCTTGCTGGTTGAAGACATCATGGACTCAGGCCTCACACTGTCGTGGCTCGTCGACAACATGCACGCCCGCGGTGCCGCGAGTGTTGAGGTGTGCGCGATGTTCCGCAAGCCCGAAGCAGTGAAGATTCCGGTCGATGTTCGCTACGTCGGTTTCGACATCCCACCCGCCTTCGTCGTCGGTTACGGGCTCGACTATGCCGAGAAATATCGCAACGTTCGGGGCCTCGGCGTGCTCGCACCGCGTGTCTATGGCGGAGAAGACCCGCACGCCTAGAACGCTCTCGCAGGGTCGGCGTGTCACGCCTTCGGCGAACACTCAGACGACACCCAAACTGACCGCTAGCCTATTCACACCATGACTTTTTTGAAGAAGCTTTTGCGAGGCCCGTTCATCTATGTCCTCGTCGCTATTGCGGCGGTCTGGATTGGTTCGGCCCTCATTTCGGCATCCGGGTTCCAGCAGGTCACGACCGATGAGGGACTCACGTTCCTCAAGGACGGCTCCGTTTCGAAGGCGACCATCGTCGACGTTGAGAACCGCGTTGATCTCGAGCTCTCCACCGCTGACGAGAAGTACGGCGACAAGGTTCAGTTCTTCTATGTGACCCCGCGCGGTGTCGACATCGTCAATGCTGTGGACACAGCCGCACCGGCAGATGGCTTTAACGATGAGGTTCCTCGCGAAAACTGGCTGCTGTCTACCCTCGGTTTCTTGTTGCCAATCCTTCTGATCGGGCTCTTCTTCTGGTGGATGCTTTCGTCGATGCAGGGTGGCGGCCGCGGTGTCATGCAGTTCGGCAAGTCGCGCGCCAAGTTGGTAACCAAGGAGACACCTACCGTCACGTTCGCCGACGTCGCTGGTGCAAACGAAGCCATTGAAGAGCTCCAAGAGATCAAGGACTTCTTGCAGGAGCCAGCCAAGTTCCAGGCCGTGGGTGCCCGCATTCCGAAGGGTGTGCTGTTGTACGGCCCTCCCGGAACCGGAAAGACCCTTCTCGCTCGTGCAGTTGCCGGCGAGGCAGGCGTTCCGTTCTATTCGATTTCGGGTTCCGACTTCGTCGAGATGTTCGTCGGCGTCGGCGCAAGCCGCGTGCGCGACCTGTTCGAGCAGGCCAAGCAGAACGCACCCGCCATCATCTTTGTCGACGAAATTGACGCTGTCGGTCGTCACCGTGGCGCCGGTATGGGTGGCGGTCACGACGAGCGTGAACAGACGTTGAACCAGATGCTCGTCGAAATGGACGGTTTCGACCCGAAGACGAACGTCATCATGATTGCGGCAACGAACCGTCCGGACATCCTCGACCCGGCTCTTTTGCGCCCTGGTCGTTTTGACCGTCAGATTGGCGTGGATGCGCCTGACCTCGAAGGCCGCAAGAAGATTCTTGAGGTGCACGCCAAGGGCAAGCCCATGGCGAAGAACGTCAACCTCGAAGTGGTTGCGCGCAAGACCCCGGGTTACACCGGAGCGGATCTCGCGAACGTTCTCAATGAAGCCGCGCTGCTCACCGCTCGTGCTGGTGAAAAGATCATCACCAACGAGATGATTGACGAAGCGGTCGACCGTGTGATGGCCGGACCACAGCGTCGGAGTCGCCTGATGAAAGACCAGGAGCGTCTCATCACGGCTTACCACGAGGGCGGACACGCTCTGGCTGCGGCGGCGATGAACTACTCCGACCCCGTCACAAAGATCACCATTTTGCCCCGCGGTCGCGCCCTCGGTTACACGATGGTCATGCCGATGGAGGACAAGTATTCCATCACGCGTAACGAGTTGATGGATCAGCTCACGTACGCCATGGGTGGTCGCGTCGCGGAAGAAATTGTCTTCCACGACCCCACGACCGGGGCATCCAACGACATCGAGAAGGCTACAAACATCGCCCGCAAGATGGTCACCGAATACGGCATGACGGCCTCGCTGGGTGCGGTCAAGCTCGGTGGCGGTTCTGGTGAGATGTTCTATGGCCGTGACATGGGTCACAGTCGCGACTATTCCGAAAAGATGGCCGAACTGGTGGATGGCGAAATCCGCAAGTTCATCGAGCAGGCGCACAGTGAAGCGCATACCGTCTTGAGCCAGAACCGCAAGATTCTCGACAAGTTGGCACTCGAGCTCCTCGAGAAGGAAACGCTCGACCAAGAGCAGATCGCCAAGATTTTCGTCGGCATCAAGAAGCTCAAGGAACGCCCGCTCTGGTTGTCGAGTGACAAGCGTCCGGTTTCGAAGGTTCCGCCGGTGAAGGTTCCGGCTCGCAAGGTGGTCGCTGCAGCGAAGGCACCAACCAAGGCTGCAGCCAAGGCACCGACCAGGACTGCCGCGAAGGCTGCCACGAAGCCGGCTCCCAAGGCGACGAAGTAGGTCAACGTCTATGCCGGTCGATCGTGAGCGGATACGCCGAGCGGTCGCCGAAATCATCGAGGCGATTGGCGAGGATTCGTCGCGACCCGGTTTGGCGAATACGCCGGAGCTCGTTGCCGACGCCTATGCGGAGTTGTTTGCTGGGCTCGATGAAGATCCTCGGGCGCACCTGACGAAGAGCATCCCGTTCGATGGTGACGCAGAAGCGGTCATCGTGAGTGACATCACGCTGCGGTCGGTATGCGAGCACCACCTGTTGCCGTTCACGGGGCGCGCGCATGTCGCCTACATTCCTCGCGATCGAATCGTTGGACTGGGCAAGATCCCTCGAGTCGTTCACGCGCTGGCTGCTCGCCCCCAGATTCAGGAGCGCTTGACCGACGACATCGCGACGGTTTTCGATGAGGAACTTTCCCCACGCGGCGTTCTTGTCGTGCTCGAATCGTCGCACCAGTGCATGTCTGCGCGAGGCGCACACGAGGCACAGGCAACGACAATCACGATTGCTTCACGTGGAACATTGACTGACCCGGTTGCTCGTGCCGAGATTCTTCGTCTTCTTCGGGTCGAGTCGTGACCGAGCAGCTCGCAAGAGCGAGTGGTCCCGTGGTGATGGGCATTCTCAACATCACGACCGACTCGTTCAGTGACGGCGGAACGTTTATGCGCGTTGACGACGCTCTCGCTCACGCTCGCCAGATGGTTGCCGACGGCGCAGACATCATCGATGTTGGCGGCGAATCGACTCGCCCGGGCGCCCAACGCGTACCCGTGGAGGAGGAGCAACGACGGGTTTTGCCGGTTATTCGCGAGCTTGCGAACGAGGGCATTGCGGTGAGCATCGACACTCTGAACGCCACGACAGCCCGCGAGGCGACTGCGGCCGGCGCACGATTCATCAATGATGTGTCGGGCGGGCTCGCCGACCTTGACATGGCCCGTGCCGCTGCCGAGTCGAATGCGGTGTTCATCGCAGGACACTGGCGTGGAACATCCGCGACGATGAATGATCTCGCTCACTATGACAATGTGGTGGCCGATGTGCGTGCCGAACTGCATGAGCGAGTGGATGCGCTTCGCGCGGCCGGCGTGGCAGACGAGCGAATCGTGCTTGATCCGGGTCTCGGATTTGCGAAGACCCCCGAGCACAACTGGGCGCTCCTCGCTCATCTCCCAATTCTGCAGGCGGACGGTTTTCCCGTGCTCATCGGGGCCTCACGCAAGAGGTTCATCG
>JBFYOK010000094.1:0-6894 GCA_041303845.1 Microbacteriaceae bacterium
GCCATCGAGTTCGACCGTTCCAGCATCACAGGCGTCGGCAACGATGGTGCGAGATAGTCCGAGCATGCGAGCGATACCCGCATCCGCTCGGTCACCGTCGAGACCATCTGGCACCGGAAGCGAACGAGACTCCATTCCTATGCGCTCGCGGACCGTTTGGTGGATTTAGACGACACCTCTCGTGTGCCATCGAGCTTGAGTCCGAGAATGCTGAACCAGCCAAAGAGAACCATGGAAGAGACGATGCAGATATCGGCAATGTTGTAAATCGCCGGCATCATCCACGGCGTTGATATGAAATCGACAACCATTCCGTTCGGAAAGCCCGGCTGACGAAAGAATCGGTCCGTCAGATTTCCCAGGGTGCCACCGAGAAGCAATCCCAACATGAGGGCCCAGCGCACCGAGTGAATTCGACGAGCAAAAATGGCAATCGCTACCACGACGGCGGACGCAAGAATCGAAAAAATCCAGGTCATTCCGCCCGCTAAACCGAAGGATGCTCCGGGATTGCGCACGAAAACGAGCTCGAAAAACCCCGGGACAATGGGCTGCACTTCACCCTCGACCATTGAGTCAACGACGAGCGCCTTCGAGAGCTGATCCAAGAAGAAGGCGAGACTTGCGACTCCGACTATGAGCAGGATCATCCACGCAGATGCTCGCCGCGCAACGTCACTCACCGACCTGATGCCGCCTCAGCAGTCATGCCGTCGAGGTCCTTGAGCTGTCCTTCGATGTAACCGCGAAGCTTTGTGCGATACTCGCGCTCGAAAGTGCGCAGCTCGTTGATGCTGTTTTCGAGCATCGCGCGCTCTTGATCAAACTTGTTGACCTTCGATCGCGCGTTGGTCTCGGCCTCAGCAATTACTCTCGCTGCAGTCGCCTGACCCTCAGCAACAAGAGCATCCCGCTTCTCAATGCCTTCACGAACGTGCTCCTCGTGCAGTCGGCGAGCGAGCTGCAAAAGGTTATTCGACGAAGTGGAGTCGACCCCAGCGAGCTCTGGGAAGTCTGCAGTCGGGAACGAGGTTGGTGCTGCAACCACCGGTGCGCCTCCGGCGCGTGCCTCTGCCGCCGCCGCGCGCTTGCGAAGGTCGTCGATTTCCTGGTTCAAGCGACGAAGCTCCACGACGATTTCGTCGAGGAAGTCGTCTACCTCGTCCTGGTCGTAGCCTTCACGAAACTTCGTTTGCTGAAAGCGCTTGTTCACCACATCTTCAGGTGTCAAAGCCATGTCTGGTACGTCCTTTGCTTGCGCGTGCAGGTTCGTCGAGTTTCCTCAATAAACGAAATCAAACTCAAGGCTAGCAAACCTTAAGCGACCGCGAGGGCTCCGTACATTGCGATGATCGCAATCAGCAACACAACCGTCCAGGAAAAGTCCAGAGCAATGGCTCCTGCACGCACAGGCTTGATGAACTTTCGTACCGCACGAATCGGCGGGTCCGTGAAGAAATACACCACGTTCAAGAGGATGAGCAGCACACTCCTTGGGCGCCAATCCGGTCGAACTGCCCGAAAGAAGTCGACGATGAGCCTGGCCCACATCATGAAAACGAACGCCAACAGGGCGTAGTAGACGACCGTGGCGAGCCACGAAACAATGAGCATGAGCGTGGCGTGTTAGTTGACGAACGTGCGGTCGACTTCGCCGGTGTTGGCTGGGTCGTCACCGGAGACGGCAACATTCTCTGGCGAGAGCAAGAAAACTTGGCTGGTCACGCGATCAATCGAACCAAACAACCCCTGCGTCAAACCACTGGCAAAGTCAATCAAGCGCTTCGCATCGTGTTCGTTCATCTGGGAGAGGTTCATGATGACGGGGATGCCCTCACGGAAGTTTTCGGCGATGATGCGCGCATCGACGTACGCCTTGGGGTGAACCGTGACGATTTCATTCATCGCGCTCGCCACAGGTGCGCCCTTGGGTGCGCGAGCGGCACGCATGGGCGTGACCTGAGCACCACGAGGCTGCGCTCCGGTCTGGTGCGATGCAGCAGCGGGCGCATAGTCGACGTCGTAGTCTTCTTCGTCAGCGAGACCAAGAAAGACAAGACTCTTCTTCAGCGGGTTAGCCATGGGAAACCTCCAGTGGGTAAAGCTCTTAGGATGAGATTAACCCGCAGCGGGTCGATATCCCGTGATTGCCGTGCCAATGCGCAGGTGTGTCGCGCCGTGAGCAATTGCCTCAGCGAAGTCATGGGACATCCCCATAGATAACCACGTCGCGGCTGGATAATCCTTCGTCAAGATCTCGCTCGCGCGCTGCACTCGCGCAAAGGCTTCTGACGGCGACTCGTCCAGTGGCGCGACCGCCATGATTCCTCGCAGGGACAGTGACTCCTCAGTTGAAATCTTCTCGGCAAGACGCAACATGTCGTCGAGATCGGAGGCACCACCCCGAGCCCCGTCCGACGTCAAGTTCATCTGAACCAGGACGTCGAGAACGGGATGCTTGCGGTCCGCCGGGTCGCCGCCGGCCAGCGCATCCACCAATGACGGTCGATCAACCGAGTGAATGACATCGGCGTACCGACGAACGGCACGTGCCTTGTTCGATTGGAGCTGTCCGATGAAGTGCCACGAGAGGTCGGCCAGGTCGGCACATTCGAGGGCTTTCGACTCGGCATCCTGGTGTCGATTCTCGCCGACATCGCGTACCCCAAGGTCATAGAGATCGCGCACCAATTCGATCGGGTGGAACTTGGTCACGACAATCAACGTGATCGAGTCCACTTCTCGACCAGCCGCAACGGCGGCCTCGGTGATGTCCTGCCGAACCCCAGTCAGGCGTTCGTGCAGGGTTGCCGCAAGTTGCATTAGTGACGCAGGAAGTCAGGAACGTCGAGTTCCCCGTCTTCCGCGGGAAGTCCGAGTGAATACGCGACGGAACTCGTGCGTGCTGGCTCGGTAAACGCAGACCCATAATCTGGCTCGGCGTAGCGTGGTTGCGAACCTGTGTTGACAAAGGGGTCGTCGTCTTGGACGAGTTCGACCGAATGTGCGTCGGCTGGGCGAGACGTGGTCAACACACCGGTCTCGGCGTCGGCTGCCACGTTCGAGAAGCGAGAAGAGTCGACAAGGCGCTTCGGTTCACCTCCGTCGAAACCGGCTGCGATGACGGTGATGCGAATCTCATCCCCGAGTGTGTCGTCAATGACGGTTCCGAAAATGATGTTTGCTTCAGGATGAACGGCTTCCTGAACGAGCTTGACTGCTTCATCCGTCTCAAACAGTCCGAGGTTCGATCCACCCTGCACCGACACGAGCACACCACGAGCGCCTTCGATGCTGGCCTCGAGCAGAGGTGACGCGACGGCGGCTTCAGCGGCCTTGATGGCGCGGTCAGCTCCGCGTGCGGAACCGATTCCCATCAGTGCAGCGCCTGCACCGGACATGACGGACTTGACGTCGGCAAAGTCGAGGTTGATTAGGCCGGGTGTTGTGATGAGGTCGGTAATTCCTTGGACACCGGCGACGAGAACTGTGTCTGCGGTCGCAAAGGCATCCTGCATCGTGACGCTACGGTCACTGATTTCGAGCAGTCGCTCGTTGGGAACGACAATGAGAGTGTCGACTTCGTTGCGCAACGCAGCGATGCCGGCGTCGGCCTGGAGTGCGCGTCGCTTTCCTTCGAACCCGAAAGGCTTCGTAACGACACCGATGGTCAGCGCCCCAATGGATTTTGCAATCTTGGCCACGACGGGCGCTCCGCCGGTCCCCGTTCCGCCGCCCTCACCAGCCGTAACGAAAACCATGTCCGCGCCAGCCAAAGCCTCTTCGATTTCTTCGGCGTGGTCTTCGGCTGCCTTGCGCCCGATCTCGGGGTCGGCGCCGGCGCCCAGCCCGCGCGTGAGTTGGCGGCCAACATCAAGCTTGACGTCCGCCTCACTCATCAACAACGCCTGTGCGTCTGTGTTGACGGCGATGAATTCCACGCCCTTGAGTCCGCGCTCGATCATGCGGTTGACAGCGTTAACGCCACCACCACCGACGCCGACCACTTTGATGACGGCGAGGAAGTTCTGATTGGTATTCACGTTCGGCCTCCGCGGAAACCCTAAACTTCAACTCGAAGTCTAAAGTTATACTGGGTATGCAATTACTTGTCTTCTTGAGAGTAGGCGTGTGGAAACCCCGACTCAGTGAACGACACGCCGAACGGCCCGCCCAGAAGACACGGGCAACCGTGGCTTATCGAACGACGACATTGTCCGTTGACGACACGTCATATTCATTTGCGCTGCCGGGAGGCCAATTGGCCATGAGCCCGATGAGGGACCGCACCTTCAGAGCCGCTTCCTCAACACTCCCCCAAAAAACACGCTGACCCGTATCGGCGAACGTGAATACCACATCGTCGGCCGTAGTTGCCGTGACTTCCGAGATGCGGTCCCGAATCTCTGACGGGAGAGTTCTCAGCACCCCCACGGCGGCGGTAAAGGCGACCCCTGTCGTTTCGTCGTTGGGAACGCGAAGCAGCGGAAACCCGCCGGGATACTCAGTGACACTCTCAATTGTCACGCCAGCGGCATCCTTCAACTCAAACTTCAGGCCTGCCGGCATGTAGATCACAGGTTGCCGCTCGACAACGTGAACGATGAGCGTGTTCGGGGGGCGCGACTCAATTGAGTAGCTCTCAACCAGTGTCTGGCGACGCAATACTTCTTCAACGCGAGCGACATTCACGAGAGGCAACGGTTGTCCAACTTGGTCGGCCAGTTGAGTCGAGATCGCTACCGGGTCTACGCGTGTGGTCCCGGTCACCTGGATTGTCTGCACGCGCATTACGGGCGAAAAAATGCCCACGATGACGAAAACAATGACGGCAATCAAAGACAGTGCAGCAGCAGCCCATGCCTGGCGACGGCGGCGGACCCTCGCCGTGAATCGGCGAACCTCATTGCGTTCGAAAGCTTTGCGGGCCTTGCGGGCCTCGCGCAGAGCATGCCGTGCGTCTGCGGCGTCTTCTCGGTGTCGACGGGCGGCACTCGTTTCGCGGGGCTTTCGCCGATCAGCGCGCGGTGACGCCATGCGCCCAACGTGCCCTTGGCGGACCGGCAGTCGTCGAACCGGAGTGACGCGGGCATCCCTGGCCCGACTTGATTCCCGTGACGAGGAATCCTGACCTAGAGGGAAATCTGGGCGCTTCATGCCTGAGGATCACGCTGGGTCAGTGCGTCGACAACCTGCGGAATGATTCGATACACGTCTCCACACCCGAGAGTGATGACGAAGTCGCCCGGCCGAGCAATCTCGGCAACTCGCTGGGCGGCATCGGCCCAGACTGGCTCATAAAAGACATGGCTCTGATCCGAGAATCTTTGCGTGACGAGTTCACCGGTAACCCCAGGAACCGGGTCTTCTCGAGCTCCGTAAACGTCGAGACAGACCGTTAGCTCGGCTCGTGATTCGAGCACCTCGGCGAATTCTCCGCACATCATGGCGGTGCGGCTATAGAGGTGGGGTTGCTGGAGCGCGATGACTCTGCCAGCACCGACGACCGTTCGGGCTGCCGACAACACTGCGTCTACTTCCGTCGGGTGGTGCGCATAGTCGTCGTAAACGCTGACCCCATCGACGACGGCGTGCAGCTCAAATCGGCGCTCCGTGCCGACAAACCGCTCGATGCCGCGAAGAGATTCCGCCGGATCGAATCCCATTCCGACCAAAACCGCAAAAACACCTGCCGCATTGATGGCGTTGTGGCGGCCAGGAACGAGCATGTTGGCTTCGAAGGTCTGGCCGTTCCACTCGACGACAAAGCGAACGTTTCCTTCACTCGTGTCAATCTCGAGAATGCGAACTCGCGCATCAACAGCCTCGCCGAACGAAATCACATGCGCATGAGTCAGTTTGCGCGTGACCAAGAGCGCGCCCGGGTCATCCGCCGAAATCACCACAATCTCTTTTGCTGCGGTCGCGAATGCAACGAAGGCATCCATGAATGCCTCATGAGAACCGAAGTGATCCAGGTGGTCAGGGTCGACGTTCGTGATCAGTGCAACGGATGTGTCATAGATGAGGAACGAACCGTCGGACTCATCCGCTTCGACGATGAATTCGCCAGAAGTTCCCGTCTGAGCACTGCGACCGAGCCCGTGCACGACTCCCCCGTTGACGAAACCGGGATCTTCGCCGAGGTGCTTCAGAGCGGTGATGAGCATGCCCGTCGACGTTGTCTTGCCATGGGCACCCGCGACCGAGACGAGTCGCTTTTCGCGGGTCAACCATTCGAGTGCTTGCGAGCGATGAAACACGGGGATGTCACGAGCAAGTGCTTCTGTGTACTCAGGATTGTCCTGCCAGAGTGCCCCCGTCACGACGAGTTGATCTGCCATGCCGACGTGCGCCGCGTCATGCCCGATGGAGACGTGAACGCCGAGATCGCGCAGAGCAAGCGTCGCGGCTGACTCACGCGAATCCGAGCCAGTGACCCTAATCCCGGCCTCGACAAACATGCGCGCAATTCCACTCATGCCCGATCCGCCAATGCCGACGAAGTGCACGAGCCCCCACTCGTTGGGTGCAGTCACACTTAGGTCGGGCTTGATCACCGCAAAATCCTCGAGAGCAAATCAGTGGTCACGACAGAGCCGTGAAGGTCAGTTGACTCTAACTCAGGCTCTCGGAAGACGAGCGTGCGCCACGCGTCGCAATCGCTTCGTCGATGAGGTCCAGCATTCGTGAGCGACCGTCTCGAATGCCCAGTCGAGCAGAGGCCTCGCCCATGGCCTCCAAGCGATCTGGGTTTTGGAAAAGCTCGATAACGTTCTCGCGAATCCATGCCGGAGTAAGCGAGGAGTCGGCCACGATCAAGGCGCCGCCAGCTTCAACGAGGGGAAGCGCGTTGAAGCGTTGCTCTCCGTTACCTACTGGATAGGGGACGAA
>JBFYOK010000095.1:0-3074 GCA_041303845.1 Microbacteriaceae bacterium
ACCTATTGCCTTCAGATGAGATGTTTGCCTCGACCCTCGTTGTCGGCGCGTGCTTCGCTGCGTTGAGTGTTCCTTCAGAAATGACCTCGATCGCTGTCGCGGCAGCATTCCGGTCTGCAGAGAGGATCGTTTCGGCCTCGCCAGTAATCGAAATGTGAATGTCGATTGTCCCACCCCACATCTCAACAACGTCGGCGATAGCAGTTGCGAAATCAGTGCTTTGGAATTGCTTCTCGGCGTGAAGGGCCGACTCAAGCTCGTCAGCAGCCTTGGTGAATACTGTTTCGATGCTGCGGGCGTCCTCACGTGACGCTGCCGTTGCCTTTTCTAGTTTGACAATGGCCGCAACGAGCGAGCTTTGCAATCGCCCGTGAATGATTGAGACCATGCGTTTCTGCAGGTTTGTCGCCTGTTGAGCAGCTTGGACTGTTTCGAGGGCGAGGTCGGTGTTGGCCACGCTCAGACCTTCAAGAATTCTCGTCTGACGAACCTCGTTGGCTCGATGAAGAAAACTCAGAAGAGCCAGGATCCCGATCACCACGAAAAGAACATAGTTCTCGGCGGCTGCACTGCTTGGTCCCAGAAATGGTGTGAGTGCTGCAGCGAGGAAGAGAATGAGAGAAGCGGAAACGCTGACAAAAAAGGCAAGCACAATCATCGGAATCTGAATGAGGAATCCAGGGCTTGTGAATTCGACGCTCGCACTTGCCGAAAGCGCAACGACCCCGATAGTCAATGCCCCCACGCCGCCTGAGAAAAACCGTCCGTTCCAGCGAAACGGGATTCCTGCCAGTCGCACTCGTGACAAGCGTCGGACGCGTCCTAAAGGAGCCTCAGATGCCAACTCCGTCAATTGAATCGATGCAATCGCACCAAGCGCAGGGGTTGCTGCCTGATCGCGCGTTTTCGCGAGAGACAGGAGAAGTTGTTCCTTGGTCTTTTTTGACTTCTGGTTCTTGGCTTCGGAAATCAGGCGTGCCTGTGAACGAAGTTCGGCAACGAGTTGGGTTATCACCGTTTGGATGGGCGTTGTGATGTTCGTGGTGAGTCGCTTGGCCACATAGTGAGTCTTGATTTGAACCGCGCGAAGCGCGCGAAGCTCCTTGCGATAAGTTCTGTGTCCGCTGACAAGTAGGGCCATGAGAACCCACAGCAACATCCAGACGATGATGAGACAGAGCGCTAGGAAGATTCTCGTGGATGCAGGCATCTCAACGTCGGGCGCTGTCATGGTGGTGGATGGTGAGTTGCTTAACGTGCTCACGTACGACTCGACGGGCACAAAAATCTGGGTGAGAATTCCGGCGACCGCGGAAGCAAACATGAGTGACACGAGAGCTACGACGTTGTGCGACGTGCGATAGGTGCGTCGGGACAGTACAAGCCACTGAAGAAACATGCACCCAATCAGGAACGAAACACCGACTGCGACTGAAACCCACAGTCCTGCCGGGCGCTGAACCGTTGCCGGAACGCCGATCACAAAGGCCCCTGCCGCGAACCATGGAAAGACCCACGGATGCAGAAGCTCTGCGCCGCGCAAGGGTCCGGGCAGTTGGCGCATTAATGGGGAGAATGCCATGTCTAATCCTGTCAACTCTGCAATCGTGGCGCCATCAGGCGTCGGCAACAACTTGGGTTTTTAACGGAAAAGTGTGCTGGGGACACGACTGCTGTCGCGCCCCCAGCACACTTTTGCAGACAGATTTAAGACGCCTGTTGCAGGCCTTGCGTGCGTCGCCGACGAATCAAAACCCCTGCGATGCCGATGACAACGAAACCAATTGTCGCCACGACGGCTCCACCGGTGGCTCCGTCGTTCAAGCCAGTGGCGGGCAGGGTTTCGGTTGAATTTGACGCCCCAGGGGCTGTTACGGTCAATGGCAACACTGGCGAGTTCCAATAATCCGGATCAAAACGGACTGAGTAGTTTCCGTGGCTGACGCATCCCAGGGCCAACATGTAGTCACCGGCAGGAAGGGAACTAGGAATCGTGAATTCAAAGACGAGCTGCCCCGTGTATGGGTAATTTAGGGTGAACTGACCCACTCCGGGTCCATCAAAAACCCAGTCTGCACCTGAGGTGTCAGCCAGGGTTCCGGAGACGATCGAATTTGGGGTGGTGGTGAGTTCATTGTTCTCGTTTATGAGCACCAGGGATACAGACGAAGTCTGAAGCGACATGTCCGACGTGTCTGCGTTCTGCGTAATGCCGCAGAAGTAGGTTAGGTCTCCGTCGGTTGTGTTACTGCCGTAGTAGGTCGGGGTAAATGTGAACGTCACAGTGCCGCCCGCCTCAACGGTCGTAACGTCTGCTGTGTAGCTACCGATGATGTCTGCCGTTGCCGCGCTGGGTGCAAGAAGAGCACCGGCTACGAACGCAGCAATCGCGGCTGTCCCGACCGTCGAACGTAATGAGCGAGGACTATGCATTTTTGGGGCCATGTTTTACCTCCGAGTACTTTTGTTGGCCGACGTCACCACAAAGCGTGATGACGTGCCTGACTTTACTTTTTCGCATGTCGAGACCCATGTGACCGATTCGGTTTACCCGAAAGCGTTGAGTCGTCGACAAACGTCGTTGTTATGGAACGTGCGAGCCAATTGCTTGCTGATCGGCGTCTCGGCGCCCCGAAGAAAATTAGACTCAACCCATGACCGACGCCCTTGATGCCAAGGTCTCGAGCCTGGTCGGCGGCAAGACGGCCACCGGCCTCGAGAAGGCGTTTGGCATTTACACGGTCGGCGACCTGCTCGGCCACTACCCGAGGCGGTATGCGCGCCGGGGCGAGCTCACGGCAATTGCCGACGTGCCGCTCGAAGAGAACGTCACGATCGTGGCCGAAGTGTTGGATGTGCGCACGCGCCCGATGCGTCAACGCAAGGGTTCGATTCTTGAGGTGCGCATCACGGATGGCCGCAGCCCGCGCGCGCTGACCCTGACGTTCTTCAATCAGGCGTGGCGCGAGAAAGATCTGCGACCCGGTGTTCGCGGCATTTTCGCTGGCAAGGTTGGGGCGTATCGCGGGACGCTTCAGTTGGCGCATCCCGACTATGAATTGTTCGAATCGGAT
>JBFYOK010000096.1:0-12673 GCA_041303845.1 Microbacteriaceae bacterium
TGATCACGCCCATCAGTTTGTCAGGAAGAATGCTCGTAGGCTGTTCTGCGTGACCACGGGGGCCGAACACGCGCGCGAAGTAACCGGGTCGCGCCTCGACGAGTGGTGGGCGAAAACCGTCAACACGCCGCGTCGCGCCCGAGCATGGTTCTGGGGCGGACCCATCGGTGTCACGCTCTTTGCCTTCGTCCTTCGCGTGTGGAACCTGGGGAATCCGCACTCCCTGGTCTTTGACGAAACCTTTTACGTGAAGGATGCCTGGACGCTCTTCAACCTCGGGTACGAGTCCACCTGGCCCGAGAACACAGATCCCGTGTTCAACGACGGCGGTGCGAACACGTTCAACACGCTCGGCTCGTTTGTCGTTCATCCGCCGCTCGGTAAATGGCTCATCGCACTCGGCATGGCACCTTCAGCCGGCATCGACCCCGTCGGGTGGCGCATCGCCGTGGCCCTTGCCGGCACGCTCGCGGTTTTCCTTCTCGTTCTCATCGGCCGACGCCTCACCGGTTCAACGCTCATGGGTGTGCTTGCCGGGCTCTTCTTGAGCATCGATGGACAGGCCATCGTTCTCTCACGTGTGACAATTCTCGACGGTCTGCTGATGACCGTCATTTTGCTTGCCTTCTATCTGCTGTTGCGTGATCGCGAATGGATTCGGGCCCACGACCACGCGCGTTTCTGGCGCCCGTGGTTGCTCGCCGCAGGTCTCGCGTTCGGGGCTGCCTGTGGCATCAAGTGGTCGGGCCTCTACTTCTTGGCAGCCTTCGGCCTATGGGTTGTGGCTATGGACATCGTCGACCGTCGCACACTCGGGCTGAAGTGGTGGCCGACGCCCACCATCCCTCGGGCTATCGGCGCCTTCGTTCTTCTCGTGCCCACAGCCGGCGCGGTGTATCTCGCCACCTGGACCGGGTGGATCGTGACGGCCGGCGGCTACGGTCGCGACTGGTACGACACACACGTCAATGAGCGCTGGAACGGAATAGTTGCTTGGGTTCCAGGCTGGTTCCAGTCGCTCTGGGACTTCCACCGACAGGCGTACGAGTTCCACGTGGGCCTGACGTCTTCGCATCCGTATCAATCGAATCCGCTGACGTGGCTTGGCATGACGCGACCAACCAGCATGTACTTTGAAAGCTCGAAGCTCGGTGAAAATGGCTGTGGCTACACGGAATGCGCTTCGGCCATCACGCCGATACCGAACCCGCTGATTTGGTATGCGTCCGTGATTGCGCTGGTGTGGCTCATCATCACGTTCATTGCCAAGCGACAGTGGCAGCACGGGATGGTCTTGCTCGCAATCGCGGCCGGCTACCTGCCGTGGCTCCTCTACCTGAACCGCACGGTTTTTCAGTTCTACTCGATCGTTTTCGAGCCGTTTTTGATTCTTGCCCTCGTCTTTGCGCTGGCACGCGTGCTCGGTTCGAAGGATGCCCCGCGCTACCGGCGAGATAGCGGCCTGCGATTCGTCATCGTGTTTACCGTGCTCAGTCTCATGATCAGCGTTTTCTTCTACTCAATCTGGACAGGTATGCAAACACCGTTCTGGTTTTGGCAAGCACATATGTGGATTCCGGGCTGGATTTAGCTCTAGGCTCTGGAATTGTGACAGCGTACGTCTCCGCTTTTGACCTCTTCTCTTTAGGGTTGGGGCCGTCAAGTTCGCACACGGTCGGACCGATGCGAGCGGCTGCCGACTTTGCGTCTCGGCTAGTTCGCTCCGGCCAACTAGATGCCGGCCAGTCTGAAACCGTCGCTCGTGTGCACTGCATCCTGTTCGGGTCACTGGGTTCAACCGGGATTGGACACGGCACCCCGAGTGCAATCGTGGCCGGACTCTCGGGCCTCGCTCCAGAAACGGCCGACCCAAACGAGGTGCGCGGCGCCTGGGAACGACTCGATGACGCACCGTTGCTCAACATCGCAGGAAAGCACGCAATCGTGTTTGAGCGCGACGACATCGAGTTTCAGCCGCGCACGCGGTTGCCCGGCCACGCAAACGCCATGACGCTCACCGCAACGGATGCGTCAGGCACCGTGCTTTCTGAGGAAACGTACTTCTCGATCGGCGGCGGCTTCATTCGCCGTGACGGCGAGATCCTGAGTGCGAGTGATGCCGTCGAATGGCCGTTCCCCTTTGTCGATTCGCAGACGCTCATGAGCTTGTGCGACGAGAACAACCTGACAATCGCGGAGGTCGCTCAACGCAACGAGCTCGCGGTGCACACTCTCGACGAGCTCAACGAGCGACTGGACTTGATTTGGTCCACCATGCACGACTGCGTCACCGCAGGTCTTGGCGGGAGTGGCGAACTACCTGGTGGTTTGCACGTTCAGCGCCGCGCGGCACAGCTTCGAGCCAATCTCGAATCGGCTTCGAATCCGGATCACGACACGACCACCGAATGGCTCCACGCATTTGCCTTGGCCGTTAACGAGGAGAACGCCGCTGGCGGACGCGTTGTCACCGCCCCGACGAACGGAGCAGCCGGCATCGTGCCGGCAGTGGCCATGTACGCGCTGCGATTCACGCCCGGTGTCACCCCCGAATCATTGCGAACGTATTTGCTGACCGCAACCGCTATTGGATCGCTCTTCAAAGCAAACGCAAGCATCTCCGGTGCTGAAGCCGGCTGTCAGGGTGAGATTGGTCCCGCGTGTGCCATGGCGGCAGCCGGGTTGTGCGCGCTCCTGGGTGGCACCCCGCGCCAGATTGAGAACGCGGCCGAGATTGCGATGGAACATCACCTCGGTCTTACCTGCGACCCAATCGGTGGCCTGGTTCAGGTGCCGTGCATTGAGCGCAACGCCATCGCGTCCACGACAGCCGTGAGCGCCGCGCGTCTCGCGCTTCACGGCGACGGCACTCACCTTGTCTCGCTTGATGCCGTCATCGAAACCATGCGTCAGACGGGTCTCGACATGAACACCAAGTACAAAGAAACCAGCGAGGGTGGCCTCGCGGTGAACGTCATCGAATGTTGAGTCGACTTCCCTAACTCGCGATGTACTGATCTACCGGAATCGATGCCTTCTTGCGGCTCAGCGAGACAAACATCAGGATGCCCGCAATCAAGATGATCACGGCTGACCCAGCTGAGGTCATGTTGAACGCGAAGGCATAAGCGCCCTCAATCTCTGCCACCGGTATTGCAGCCAACGCCGAATTCGACGTCGAGCCAGTCGCCATGTAACTCGTGATGGCGTCCCAGTTCTCTTCGCCAGAAACAGTGCCCTGGGACACCTCGTTGACCCGGCTCAGCGTGATGATGCTGATTGCGGTGGACGTTCCGGTCAGACCCAGCGCGTAGCCGAACTGCCCGACGGCCATCTTGCTTGACGTGACAGCTCCGTAGAACTTCGCTGGCGCGAGCTTGAGAAAGAGATTGCCCTGCGTGGTCGCGTTCATCATGTAGCCGAGGCCAGCGAGCAGCATTCCGACAACGAAGACGAGGTAACCGGAGGTTGGTCCCACAATCGCGAGCTCGATGAACGCGAGAACGAGGAACCCGTAACCAGTGATGGAGATGAAACGTGAGGGGACGCCCTTCGACAACAGCGCACCGGCGACAAGCGAGCCGACGATTCCGGCAGCGGACATGGGCAGCTGTGCCACTCCAATGAGTGACGGAGTGATGTGCGTCACGTACTGCCACATGTTCGGCAGCATCTGGCTCAGTCCACCGGCAGCGAAATTCCAGAAGATGCCCATGATGACCGCGCCAAGAAATGCGGGATGAGTGAGGAGCTTGATCGGGAAGACCGGATTCTTCGCCCGTGACTCATGCCACGCGAAGATCGCGAGAGAGACAACACCGATGGCCATCGGAGCCAGAAAATCAACGGATGCAAAGCCCTTGCTCGCGTTGCTGATGCCGGCGAGCAGTGTCGTGAGGCCCACGCCAACAAAGAGAAGTCCGGGCACATCCACACGCCCGGTACCGACGCGAGGCATCTTGGGCAAGATCGCGGGGATGAACCAAATCAAAATGAGGGCAATCGCCGGAAGCAGCAGATATGTGAGTCGCCAGCTGACCCCGAGCAGCACCCCGGTGACGACCATGACCACGACGGGCACGACCCCGTTAAGGATGTTGAACATGGCCATTGCGCCGCCGAGAGACTTCTCACTCGACACGACGCGCAACATGGCATAGGCAGAACCGAACGTGATTCCGAGCGCCATGCCGGTGATGATGCGTCCAGACAGGTACATAGCTGGGTCTTGGCTCAGGGCGGTGAGAACTTGACCGGCTGACGAAACAATGAGTGACGCGAAGAGAACTCCGCGGCGACCAAGTCGGTCTGCGAGCAAGCCGCCCGTGATTGCGAAGGCCGCCAAAGCAAGCGTCGAGATGCCCGCAGCAAGTGATTGCATCGATGCCGTGAAGTTCAACTCGTCTGAGGCCTTTACAAGCGAGAGCGACGAAACCAGCGGGTCAGCTACCTGAAGAGCGCCGAGCATGCCAAGAACGATGACGGCACCGCGTCGAAAGCCTTTTTCTGGCACAGTTACAGTCGAAGAGGGACGTGCCATGGTGAGCCAACTTCCTTGCTGGGTTGAGACAATGATTCATTCTAGCCAGCAGGCGTTCCGAGAGTGACGGAGAGGTGAGGCGTGCACATCCACTTCCCGCCCGATCTTCCCGTCAGTGAGCGCCGAGATGACATCGAGCAAGCAATCCGCGACAACCAGGTCGTGATTGTAGCCGGCGCAACGGGTTCAGGAAAGACGACCCAGTTGCCGAAGATGGCCCTCGCCCTCGGGCGTGAGCGCATCGCGCACACACAACCGCGTCGCATCGCCGCACGAGCGGTAGCTGAACGCGTCGCAGAAGAACTCGGCGTCGAGTTAGGAAACGAAGTTGGCTATCGGGTGCGCTTTACGGATCAGTCTTCGGCGAGCTCACTCGTCACCGTGATGACCGACGGAATTCTGCTCAACGCGATTCACCGCGACCCCGAGCTGCGCGCGTTCGACACAATCATCATTGACGAGGCCCACGAGCGCAGCTTGAACATCGACTTTCTGCTCGGCTACCTCAAGCGCATCCTGCCGCGTCGACCCGACCTCAAAGTGATCATCACGAGCGCAACGATTGACCCCGAAAGTTTTGCCGCGCACTTCGATGGCGCGCCCATCATCGAGGTGAGCGGACGCACGTACCCAATCGAGATTCGCTACCGTCCGCTCGTAGCCGAAAGGATGACGACGGAAGACCCAGATGACCCCGATGAGGCAACGGGTCAGGGGGGCCGCGCGGGCGCCACTGCGGTAGGTGAGGTCACCGACTACACCGACGCACTCATTGCCGCACTCAACGAGCTCTCGCGCGAGCGAGAAGGCGATGTGCTCGTCTTTCTCTCCGGTGAAAACGAAATTCGGGATGCGCAAGACGCAATCGCCGGACGAATCGAGTCTGGCCTGCTCGCCGGCACCGAGGTGCTTCCGCTCTATGGCCGGCTTTCGTCTGCCGAGCAGCACCGCGTCTTCGAGCGATCGACGATGCCAGGCGTGCGTCGGCGAGTGATTCTGGCGACGAACGTTGCCGAGACGAGTTTGACTGTGCCCGGCATCCGTTACGTCATCGACACCGGGCTCGCTCGCATCTCGCGCTACAGCTCGCGTGCAAAGGTTCAGCGTCTCCCCATCGAGGCGATTAGCCAGGCCAGCGCCAATCAGCGCTCTGGGCGATGTGGTCGAACGAGCGAGGGAATCGCAATCCGCCTCTATAGCGAAGAGGATTATGGCAAGCGTCCCGAGTTCACCGACCCCGAGATACTGCGCACGAACCTCGCCTCGGTGATTCTTCAAGCCGCATCACTCGGCATTGCCGATATCTCCGAGTTTCCGTTCATTCAGCCACCCGACGCGAAGGGTGTTCGCGATGGCGTTGATCTGCTGCGTGAACTCGGTGCCGTCGTCGCCACCGCGCACGGTGTGCCGAAGTTGACGAAAGTCGGTCGCGATCTAGCCAAGCTCCCCATTGAGCCTCGATTCGCACGCATGGTGATTGAGTCGCGCCGCCTCGGCGTCGAGCGCGAAGTGCTTGCGATTGTTGCGGGGCTCGCGGTTCAAGATCCGCGCGAACGCCCGGTGGAGAGGCGCCCACAAGCCGACACCCTGCACGCACGCTTTGTCGACCCGACGAGTGACTTTCTTTCGCTCGTCAATCTGTGGAATTACCTCGAAGAGAAACGCGCCGAGCTTTCATCGAGTGCCTTCCGTCGCCTGTGCAAGTCGGAGTTCTTGAACTACCTGCGCGTGCGCGAGTGGGCTGACGTCTACCGACAACTCAGCTCGATTGCGAAGCCGATGGGTATTCGACCCGGCGCACCCCAAGTCAACCCCGATGGCATCCATCGCGCGTTGCTGTCCGGGCTGCTTTCTCACATTGGCATTCGACAAGACAAGGATGCCCCGACTCGCCCCGGCACGAAGTCAGCGAGTGGCTCGAGCGCAAAGCGCATGTCGGCCGAATATCTCGGGTCGCGCACGGCGAAGTTCGTGCTCTTCCCCGGGTCTGCGTTGGCGAAGAAACCACCCGTCGCCGTGATGAGTGCCGAGCTCGTGGAGACCAGCCGGTTGTTCGCGCGCATGAATGCGGTGATTCAACCGGAGTGGGCGGAGGCACTCGCAGGCGACCTGTGCAAGCGGTCGTACAGCGAACCCCATTGGGAACAGTCTCAGGGTGCGGCCGTCGCGTATGAGCGCGTGACGTTGTTCGGTGTTCCGATTGTCGCGAAACGGCGCTTTCAATATGCGAAGTTCGATCCCGCCTACGCACGCGAACTGTTCATTCGTCACGCGCTGGTCGACGGCGAATGGGATTCTCCGCAAGCGTTCGATCGGGCCAACCAAGAGCTGCGCGCTGAACTTGCCGACCTCGAAGAGCGAACGCGCCGACGCGACCTGCTCTTTGACGATGAGAACGTGTACGCCTTCTACAACGCACGGATCCCTGCCGAGGTTGTCTCGACCCGCACGTTTGAGGGGTGGTGGCGAGAGGCGCGCACGGTCGACCCAGACCTGCTGACGATGCGTCGTGAAGATCTGCTCGGCGAAGAAGAAGCAGGCGAGCTCGACGAAACGCTGTTTCCCCACGAGTGGGCGTGGGGTGAGCATCGCCTCGCCCTGCACTATCGATTCGAGCCGGGGCATCCCGATGACGGTGTGAGTGTGGATGTTCCGCTCTCAGTTCTCCCCGCCCTGCGCCCCGAGCCGTTCACCTGGCAGGTATCGGGGCTCCGCGCGGAACTGACCACCGCCCTCATCAAGACCCTGCCAAAAGCAACCCGCCGGAACGTGGTTCCCGCTGCCGATTGGGCAGCGAAGGCATTGGCCGGCATGCCTGACTCTCCGCCCGATGCGACCAGCGCCGGCGCCACCACCAGCAGTAGCGCGACCGCCAACGCCGTGCCCGCTGACTTTCTCTCTGCCCTCGCCGGCGAACTCACCCGGCTCTCTTTCACCCGCATCGGCGCAGACGACTTTGATATCGAACGCGTTCCCGACCACTTGCGCGTGACGTTCCGGGTGCTCGATTCGGGCGGCAAACGTCTCGGCGCGAGTCCGGTCGTGTCGTTCCTCCAAGAAAAGTTCGCCTCTGAGTCTCGAGACGCTGTTGCAGGGGTATTAGCTGCCGAAGTCCCCGGCCCCGGTCCCGCGCAGACGACAGAGAACAAACTTGAGCGCAGTCTCGCCAGCTGGGACTTCGACGAGCTGCCTCGCCTCGTCGACACTGCAATTGGGGCGAACACCGTGCGTGGCTTCCCGGCCATCGTGCCGGCGAGCCTGCTCATTGGCGCCAACAGCCGATCCGGTGCCGGGGAGGGGGCGAGCCCAGCGAGCGTGCGCATTCTCGCAACCGCCGAACAACAACTCGCCGTGCATCCGCTGGGCGTGCGTGCGCTGGTTCGCGCATCCATTGCGTCACCGGCAAAGTACGTGCTCGAACATCTCACGCAGAACGAGCGCTTGGCGTTGGCAGCAGCACCGTACAAAAACTCGACGGAGCTCGTTGACGACGCCATCGATGCGGCCATCGACCGAGTGTTGTTCGCGATGCGACCAGACGGACTGATCTTCAGCAAGCACGAGTTCGAAACCCTGCGCGACCGCGTGCAGTCGCAACTCATGGACTCACTCTTCGACACGACCGCTCTCGTCGTGCGCATACTCGCCGCCGTGCGCGAGGCCGACAAGACGATTGCCAACACGAACGCTCTTGCCTTCATGGCGGTGCTCGCAGGCGAGAAGCAGCACCTGGCCGACCTCGTCTGCCCGCGTTTCATTTCGCGAGCCGGACTCGACCGGCTCCCCCGCATTTTGACTTACGTGCGCGCAGTGACCGAGCGTGTTACTCGCATGGCCGATGACCCGGGCCGTGACCGCACGGTGACCAACGAATTGGATGCCGCTCTCGCCCTCTTCGAGGCCGCCGGTGGGCGCGTTCCGTTGCCGGAGCTCACGTCGACACTCGACTCGGCCACGCTCGCGATCGCGAGCCACACCTCACCTCTCGTGCGCGCACGGTGGGCGCTCGAGGAGTTGCGCGTCAGCCTGTTTGCCCAATCGCTCGGCACGGCCGAGCCCGTCTCACTCCAGCGAATCAAAAAGATGCTGGCTTAGAAAGAGAACGCCCCGGTCGCCTCAAGGGCAACCGGGGCATCTCACCGAACGGAGTTCGGAACGTGCAGAGCGTTACTTAGAAGTAGCCGCCGACGCGTTCGACTCGTAGCTGGTGTTGGTCGACTCGAAGAAGTTGACCAACTGCAGTGTGTCGTTGGCGGTGGCCATCCACTTCGCTGGGTTCGACACCTTGTACTCAGCTTCAAAGCCGAGCTCTTCAAGGCGACGGTCCGCGAGGTAGCGAACGTACTGGTTGATGTAGTTCGAGTTCAACCCGAGGATGCCGTTGGGCAGGAGGTCGCGGTTGTAGTCCGACTCCATCTCGACAGCGTCGATGATCATCTGCTTGATCTCGGCAGCGAACTCGGGCGTCTGGAGGTCTTCGTTCTCTTCGAGCACCGTGAGAATCAGGTTGATGCCGAACTTAAGGTGAAGCGACTCGTCGCGAACAACCCAGTCCATGAGCGAACCGAAGTTGCGCAGCAGGTTGCGCTGACGGAACGACAGGGCGACCATGAAGCCTGAGTAGAACCAGATGCCTTCGAGGATGACGTTGTACGCAACGAGGTTGCGAACGAAGTCCATCTTGCCCTCGGTCGTGTTGATGTCGAGCGTCTGCTCGGTCATGCGCTTGATGAAGCCGACCTCGAACTCCTCCTTGCGCGCCATCGACGGAACGTTGATGTGCGAGCCGTAGGCCTCGGATCGGTCGATCGGGAAGGTCTCGAGAACGTACTCGAACGACATGCAGTGGTTCGCCTCTTCCCACATCTGCTTTGCGAGGTAGAGGTGGCACTCGGGTGCGTTCACGTAGGGGTACACGCCGAAGGCGAGCGCCTTGTTGACAAGCAGCTCGTTCGGGTTGAAGTAGCTCATCAAGAAGGTGATGGCGTGACGTTCTTCATCCGACATCTTCTTGAAGTCGGCGATGTCTTCGCCGAGCTGAATCTCGTTGGGGAACCAGGTGTTTGCCACAGCCTGGTCATAAAGGTCCATCGCCCACTTGTATTTGACGGGCTTGAGCATCAATCCTTCTTGCACTCCGGTGCCAAGAATTCCCATTGTGTGTTCTCGCTTTCGAGTTACGTGTTTTATTTACGTGGTCGGTATGTATATGAATTGGTAAAGCGGGTGATCAAACAGGTGTGCCTATTGGCACGATTCACACTGGAAGGCGTCCATCGGGTCTTCCGGCACGATGTATTCCTGAGTGTTGATAACAACGTTGCTGTTCATGAGTTTGTTCCTTGATGTTTATCGAAATGAAAGTGTGCGGTTAGTCGGCGCTCGGCGCAGCTGCGCCGAAACCGAAGCCCTTGCGCGCAGGAGCGGCAACAGCGGGTTCTGCTGAAGCGCCCGCCGACACGGTCTGTGGTTCGGGCGTTGCACCCGACGGAGCGGCGAAACCGAAGCCCTTTTTCGGGGCTGCCGTGGTCGCGGATGCACCGGCGTTGATGTCTTCGGCCTTGTTGACCTTAACCGTCGACTGCTCGGCCGTGTGACGTGGCTTCATGTGCAGGTAGTAGGTCGTCTTCACGCCGAGGTTCCATGCTTCGGAGTAGATCTCCATCATGTCTCCGAGGTCACGCGTCTCGAGGTACATGTTGCGGCTGATTGCCTGGTCGATCCACTTCTGAGCACGGGCAGCCACCTCAAGGAACGCGTACGGCGAGAGCTGGAAGCTCGTCTTGTACACCTCTTTGATGTTGTCGGGAATCGACGGAATTGCCTGAATGTCACCCTGGCTGCGCAGGATGTCTTCGCGAACCGACTCCCACAGACCGAGCTTTTGCAGGTCAGTCACGAGGTTGCGGTTGACCTCGAGGAACTTGCCCGAGCTGGTGGAACGGCTGAAGATCTGCGAGAACTGTGGGTCGAGACCCGGCGTCGTTCCTGCGACGAGGCCGATGGATGCGGTGGGCGCGATTGCCATGAGCGTCGCGTTGCGCATTCCGCCCTTGACCTTGGCCCGCAGGGCATCCCAGTCAAGCGTGGTGCGACGGTTCACCGTAATGGGAACCCCGCGGTCGGCCTGAGCGAGATCGATGCTGTCGAATGGCACGAGTCCCTTCGACCAACGCGAACCCTCGAAGTTCGTGTACGCGCCACGCTCTTGAGCCAACTCAACACTTGCCTCGATGGCGGCGTAGGAGATGTGCTCGGTGATTTCGTCGATGAGGTCAAAGGCCTCGGGCGACTCGTAGCTAAAGCCAAGACGCTCGACGATGTCGGTGTAGCCCATGAGTCCGAGTCCAACGGCGCGGTTCTGCGAGTTGGAGAAGTCTGCTTCGGCGACCGACGATCGAGTGATGTCGATGAGGTTGTCGAGCTGGCGGATTGCGCTCTTCGCGCTCTCGTGCAGCTTGGCGAAGTCAACCTTGCCGTCGTCGGTGATGTGACGCGAGAGGTTGATCGACGCGAGGTTACAGACCGACACGTTGTCTTCATCCTGCGGGAGGGTGATCTCGGTGCAGAGGTTCGACGAGTGAATCGTGCCGGTGTTGTTGTTCAGTGCACGAAGGTTGATCGTGTCTTTCCAGGTCAGCCACGGGTGGCTGGTGGTCTGGAGCGAGATGAGGATCGACTTGAACTGCTCGCGAGCACCAATCTTCTTGAAGAGGTTCATGCGGCCGGCTTCGGCCTCAGCCACGTAGTGGTTGTAGCGCTCGCTGAACGCCTTGCCGTACAGCTCGTTGAGGTCGGTGACCTCGAGCGGGTCGAAGAGGTACCAGTCGTCGTCGTTCTGGACGCGCTTCATGAACTCGTCGCTGATCCACACGGCGGTGTTCGCCGTGCGCGTGCGACGGTAGGGGTCACCCGAGTTCTGACGAAGGTCAAGGAACTCCGGGAAGTCCATGTGCCAGTTCTCCATGTAGAAGCACAGGGCACCAAACTTCTTGCCGCCACGGCTGACCGCACGAAGAATCGAGTCGATGGTGTGCATGAACGGGATCGGTCCGGTCGACGTGGTGTTGTTCGAACGAATGGGCGAGCCCTGGGCGCGCAGCTTCGTGACCGAGAGACCGATACCACCGGTGCCCTTGGTGAGCCACATGACGTCGCGCGTGGTCTTCGCGATGTGCTCCATGTCGTCTTGCATCTCGAGAACGAAGCAGTTGGCGAGCTGGGGCGAAATCGTGCCAGCGTTAACGAGCGTCGAGCCAGCGGCGAGGTATTCGAGCGAGCTCATCTTCTTGTAGAAGGCGATGGCGTGCTCTGTGGGGTTTGCCTCGTTGAGCGACAGGCCCATCGAGATGCGCATCCAGAAGTACTGAGGGACCTCGAGCGGGTCACCGTTGCGGCCCTTGATGCCGTAGCGGTTGTTGAGCGTGACGACACCGATGTACTTGAGCAGGCCGTCGTTCGTCGGGATGAGCTCGGCAGCGAGCGCATCCAGGTCAAAAAGTTCGCCGAGACGCGGGTCGAGCAGGCCCTCGGCGACGCCACGAAGGATGTTCGGAGCGAAGTTGTCGCGGTGCAACGCGAGCAGATCCGCGTCGGTGTCGTAGTCCCCGAGCACGCGCTTGTAGATGGTCTTGAGCAGCAGGCGAGCTGCCACGACGTCGAAGTCGGGGTCGTCCTTAACGTTCTGCAGTGCAACCTGGATGACTGCTTCATCGAGCTGCTGGGTCGTAATGCCGTCAAACAGCGTGATTTCAAGCTCTGTCGCAATCTGCGTGACCCACGCGGCGGCGTCACCGAGACCGGTGCAGGCCGCTTCAATAGCGAGATTAATCTGGTTGGCGTCGTAGGGGACGCGCGTTCCATTGCGCTTAACAACGGTGATGGTCACGATTTTCTTCTTTCTTCTGCACTGGCGTCTGACCACTATATAAGGGGGCTAAACCGAATCGGAATCCCTACATATTGTGGGCGTGTCGTGCACAGTTGTGGATAAGTTGAGCGGGTTTGTGCACATATTCACACGCTGTTTTCTCTCCGACGCCGGCCCTGGCGGTGCAAAACGGGTGAATCTGAGCTCAGTCAACCAGTGACCGCCGACAAACCTGCCGAGCAACCGCCGACCGGAGGGCCGCC
>JBFYOK010000097.1:0-5681 GCA_041303845.1 Microbacteriaceae bacterium
CGCGTGTAGCGCGGAGGAAGCGGTTCCCAGCCGTGTCGGCGGGTTTCGAGCTCGGCGTCGTCGACGAGTATGTCGAGTGTTCGAGCTGCGATATCGACCCGTATCAGATCACCATCGCGCACGAGGCTGATGGGTCCACCATCTACTGCCTCGGGTGCTACGTGGCCAATACACAGTCCGGTTGTGCCGCCTGAGAATCGACCGTCTGTCAATAGTAGGACATCTTTGCCGAGACCCGCGCCCTTGATGGCTGCCGTAACCGCAAGCATCTCGCGCATGCCCGGTCCGCCCTTGGGGCCCTCGTAGCGAATGACGATGACATCGCCCTTCGAAATGGTGCCTTCGGTGAGTGCGTCCATGGCTGCGCGCTCTCGTTCAAACACGCGAGCCGGTCCCTCGAACACATCGAGATCGAAGCCGGCGGTCTTGACGACAGCGCCCTCGGGAGCGAGACTTCCGCGCAGAATCGTGATTCCACCGTTGTGGTGCATCGGGTTGTCGAGCGTGCGAATGACCTCGCCGTCGATGGCTTCAATCTGCATGTCGGCGAAGTTCTCGGCGACGGTCTTGCCGGTGACGGTGAGTGCGTCGCCGTGGATGAGCCCGGCATCCAACAGAGCCTTCATGACCACGGGAACTCCACCGACGCGGTCAACGTCGTTCATGACGTATCGGCCGAACGGCTTGAGGTCGGCGATGTGCGGAACCTTGTCGTTGATGCGATTGAAGTCATCGAGCGTGAGCTCGACGTCAGCTTCGTGGGCAATCGCAAGCAAGTGCAACACGGCGTTCGTCGAACCGCCAAAGGCCATGAGAACGGCAATCGCGTTCTCGAACGCCTTCTTCGTCATGATGTCGCGAGCGGTGATGCCCTTGGCGATGAGGTTGACGACCGCTTCGCCCGAGCGGTGCGCGAAGTAGTCGCGACGGCGGTCAGCGCTCGGCGGAGCAGCAGAGCCGGGGAGGCTCATGCCCATTGCTTCGGCAATCGACGCCATCGTGTTCGCGGTGTACATGCCACCACAGGCACCCTCGCCTGGGCAGATTGCCTTCTCAATGCGGGTCAAGTCTTCGAGACTCATCTTGCCCGCCTTGCAAGCGCCGACGGCTTCGAACGCGTCAATAATGGTGACGCTCTTCTCGGTGCCATCAGAAAGGCGAACCCAGCCCGGAGCGATCGTGCCGGCATACAAGAAAACGCTGGCCAAATCGAGACGCGCGGCAGCCATGAGCATGCCCGGCAATGACTTGTCACAACCGGCAAGCAAGACGGATCCGTCAAGGCGCTCGGCGCTCATGACGACCTCAACCGAGTCGGCGATGACCTCGCGTGACACGAGAGAGAAGTGCATGCCCTCGTGGCCCATCGAGATTCCGTCAGAAACCGAGACCGTACCGAACTGCAACGGGTAACCGCCACCGGCGTGCACGCCCTCTTTCGACGCCTGCGCGAGGCGGTCAAGGCTGAGGTTGCACGGGGTGATTTCGTTCCACGAACTGGCTACGCCAATCTGTGGTTTGTCCCAGTCTTCGTCACCCATACCGACGGCACGAAGCATGCCGCGCGAGGCAGCTTTTTCGATTCCGTCTGTGACGTCGCGGCTACGTGGCTTCATGTCTGGCTGAGGCATGCGCCCAAGTCTACGCGTGCCAAAAGTTCACATGTTTCTCACCGTAAGCTCTCATCGTGATGAAAATCGGGATGAGCGCAGGGTGCGTGTATCCGCTCCCCGTAGACGACGCGTTCCGCCTCTCTGCGAAGGCCGGTTATGACGGCGTCGAAGTCATGGTCACAAACGACAAGACGACACAGTCGGCGGATGCGCTGCTCGAGCTATCGGCGCAACACGACCAGCCCATCCTCTCGATTCACGCCCCCGTGCTCTTGCTGACTCACTTCGTATGGGGTCGCGACCCTCAGGTGAAGCTCGAGAAATCCGCAGAACTCGCGGCCGCGGTCGGAGCGTCGACGGTCGTCGTGCACCCACCTTTTCGCTGGCAGGCGACGTATGCCGAAAAGTTTCTCGACATCGTGCGTCAAACGCACCAAAACACCGGCGTCGAGATTGCGGTTGAGAACATGTTTCCGTGGGCCGTGAGCGGGCGCTCGGTTCAGGCCTACGCGCCAGGGCCCGACCCGCGCGAACTCGACTGCGACCACATCACTCTCGACTTTTCGCACGCCGCCCTTTCCGGACACAACGCTCTCGAGCTCGCGAAAGATTACGGCGAGCGCCTGCGTCACGTGCACCTCTGCGACGGGGCGACAACAGGTGATGACGGGCGCATCTTCGACGAGCATCTGCTGCCCGGTTACGGAATTCAACCGGTAGCCGAAACGCTGCAGCACCTGACCGCCATCGGCTGGGAGGGACACATTGTGGCTGAGATCAACACGCGCAAAGCCAGAAAGAAGAAGGAGCGCCTCGCCGCTCTCGTCGAGACGCTCGAGTTTGCGCGCCTACATACGACCCCGGTTGACCTAGGCGCTACCCCGGCGTCCGTCCCGACGAGATAACGTAGAGCTGCCTGCACGTGCGGGCGAACAACCTTTTGCGGAGGAATCATGCGCAAGTTCATCCTGAACACCACAGTGCTCGGCGCACTGTTCGGCGGTTACTCTGTAATCCGCGCCACCGTCAAGGGCCCGCGCGACTGGCGCACCGGCCTGATGTGGGTCGGTTGGGGAATCTCGCTCGCGGTTGCAATCGGCACCGTCGTCAAGGAAGCACAGGAAGCTGACCTTGAAGACGAGGGCTACAGCTTCTAATCCGGCGCACGTGCGATTCCACTGATGAAAACCGGGCTCTCCAGCTTCGATCCCCACGACTACGACCACAGTCATCCGAACCTCTCCGGTGGTTGGCTTCGCGCCGCGGTCTTTGGAGCGATGGATGGCCTGGTCTCAAACATCTCGCTTATTGCGGGTATCGGCGCCGCGGGCGCAAGCGCCCCGGTCATTGTGCTGACCGGCATCGCGGGTCTGGTCGCCGGCGCGTTCTCGATGGCGCTCGGTGAGTACACGTCAGTCAGCACCGCAAACCAGCAGGTTGATTCGGAACTCGCTGTCGAGATTGAGGCGCACAAGAGGAATCCTGAGGGTGAACGAAACGAGCTCGTCGTTATGTTCATGAAGATGGGTATGTCGCCGACGACGGCCTCGGCTGCAGCCGATGAAGTGCACCTCAACGACTTGCAGGCCGCGCGCATCCACATCACTCAAGAGCTTGGCCTTGATCCGCTCTCGAAGCCGTCACCGTGGCTTGCGGCTGTGAGTTCGTTCGCAATGTTCGCTGCCGGCGCGTTCGTGCCGCTGATTCCCTACGCGCTCGGATTCACATCACTCGCGGCCGGCCTTATCGCTGGCGCGATCGGGCTTTTGATTGCTGGCGGACTTTCCGCGCGCTACACACGCCGAAACTGGGCTCGGTCGGCTCTGCGCCAACTCGTTTTTGGATCAATCGCTGTAGCAGCCACGTACCTCGTAGGGCTGCTCATCGTGTCATTAGGAGGAAACCTTGCTGCGTGATTACTCGGGAAAAATGGTGCTCATCACCGGAGCGAGCTCGGGGCTTGGCGCTGAGTACGCCCGTGCCTTCGCTGCTCGGGGCGCGCGCTTGACACTCGTGGCACGTCGACAAGAGCGACTCGACGCGTTGGCCAAAGAACTCGCCGACGAACACGGCACGGAGTCAATCGTTATGCCCAAAGACCTCCAGGTCTGGCGGGCAGGGGCTGACCTCGCAAACGAACTCGCCCAACGCGGTATTCGTGTTGACGTCGTCGTCAACAACGCGGGGTTTGGCACGCACAAGGCCGTTATCGACGAAGACCCCGATACCGTCGCCGCTGAAATCGCGCTTAACATCGGCACGCTCGTTGACCTCACACGCGCGTTCTTGCCTGGCATGACCCAGCGCAACGACGGAGTGATTATCAACATCGCCAGCACTGCCTCGTTCCAATCTCTGTCCTACCTTGCGGTCTACGCCGCAACAAAGGCATTCGTGCTGTCGTTTACCGAGGGCCTATGGGGAGAACTCGAGACAGCCAACGTGCATGCCATCGCCGTGTGCCCCGGCCCGACCGAAACAGAGTTTTTCGTTCGCGCAGGTTCCGACAAAATCGGCGGCCCGATGCAGACTTCGAATCAGGTCGTCACGACGACGATGAGAGCCCTCGACCGTCGTCGACCGGCGCCATTCGTGATTTCCGGTCGCCTCAACTGGTGGGGTGCGTTCGCGTCACGTCTTGCGCCGCGAAAGAGCGTCATTCGCATCGGTCGCAAGATCATGTTGGTCAATCGACCGCAATAGTTACGGCGAGCTCGGTGCCGGCACGAAGAAAATCGGCACCCACTCGGGGTGGTGTGCGTAGACCAACACGAGAAACACGACGACGTCGAAAAGCAAGTGCACGGTGATGATGTAGTACACCGAGCGGCTCTTCTCGAATATCCACCCCTGAATGAGGGCGAATGGCAGTGTCAGTGCCGGCCCCCACGAGCGGTAGCCGAGTTCCCACAAAAAGGAAACGAAGACGATGGCCTGCAACGCATTGGCCACCCAGAAGGTGAAGTGTCGTCGTAGGAGCGCGAAAACGACACAGATGAAGAAGAGTTCGTCCCAGATGCCGACGAATCCCACGCCCACGAAGAGTCGTGCGATTTCGCTCGGGCTCTCAACTGCGGGCCAGTTTTGATAGCTCCCGGATGTGATGAAGTACACGGGCAAAATGGCGTAGCCCAACACGAGCACAGCTCCGAGCCACGCCCACTCGCCGCGGGACCAACGCTCGCCAGGCCTGCCCGGGAACCGAACGATGTGGTCGCGAAAAACCCAGCGACTCATCACATACGGAAAAGCGACAGCGACGGAGAGCACCGTGCCCATCACCGCGATGTTGCTCCACTCGAGGTTTGCCTCGACCGATATTTGCGCAATCAAGATCAGCGGAAGCGCGATCAGGGTCAGGTTGCGTGTGAGCGCGTAGTCGCGTGCAACGAAAGCGGCGAGTGCGAGCCCGACTGCTATCAGCAGATACCCCGACCAGTGGCGTGCGACGAAGAAGGCCGGTGCGGCGAGCACAACGAGAGCTGAGGCGGTGATGCGAACCGTGTTTGTCACAGAACCTAAGTTAGTCGGCGGCGTGCCAGGTCGCACTTCGCGAAGTTCGCACCCCGCGAAGTTCGCACGCCGCGAAGTTCGCACGCCGCGCCGGTCAGTCTTCGCGCGTGGTGTCCGACAGAAAATCGAGCACTGCGCGAACGCGCGGGTTGGCTTCGTCAGGCATGTCGAGCGCCGCGTAAATCGCCGTGAGGTGGTTGACCACTGAGTTGAGCGAAACGTTGAGTTCATCGGCGATGGCTTGGTTCGACAGTCCGCGTGCGACTGCTCGCAACACATCGAACTGTCGAGGCGTCAGTTTGGATACCCGGCTCCCCGGTCGGGGGCGCGAACGGTCGACCAGTGCCGGGTCGATCACCGAACGGCCGCGGGCGGTCGCCAGAATTGTTCGCGACAGAGTGGTGATATCGGTTGTCGACGTCTTCGAGAGATAACTCCAGCTTTCGCGCACCTCATCGGGAAGACCCAAGAACAGCTCGAGCATGTCGTTCGACGACAGCAAGACAATGCCCGGGCTTGGCACCTCTCGGCTGAGTGCTACACCGAGCCCCACTC
>JBFYOK010000098.1:0-4924 GCA_041303845.1 Microbacteriaceae bacterium
GCGAAGGGCGTCGGGGTGTGCGCATCCGCCGACAAGTACGCGATGTTCTCATCGAGCGTGTGTGCATCGAGTGAGCGAGCGAGATCGCCAATCAAGCGGGCGCGGATGACTGCCCCATGCGGTTCGTACACGAACGCCCCGAGCTCGCCTACGTGTGGGTCGCTCGACTCGCCGGCCGCGGTCAGCTCGTGGTACCCGCCGCCGCTCGAGTCCGGCGTAATCACCAGTGCGGCTCGGCCCACGCCCTCACGCGCGAGTGAACCGGTCCACACCACGAGCTCGACTGTTTCACCGCCCGTGTCAATCCACTGCGCCTCGACAGGTTTTCCGCCCAGCGTGGCGGGAATCATGTCCAGCGGGAACCCTGGCCCCAGTTTGATGCCGGCAGGCTTCTCTACTGCCCGCGCAAAGACCCAGTCAAGGTTTGGTGACCAGTCAGCCGGATCGGCCAGACGTGCATTCGAGTTATGCCCGGCGCTGCGACGAGCGGGGTCAAACCACAATGCGTCGACGGAGACGAGGTCAACATCTTCGGCCCGGGCCTGCTCAACCGAACACGTGTCGAACGGGGCGAGGTTGAACGATGCCAAAGTCGCGGTGACTTCGTCGGCTTCGACCGCGCGCACGGCTACACCTAAGGATGCGAGTGCGAGGGCATCCCCGCCGATACCGCACCCGAGGTCAGCCACCGACGTGAACCCGGCGCGCGCAAATCGTGATGCGTGGTGCGCAGCCACCGAAAGACGCGTCGCCTGCTCGAGACCCGCCTGGGTGAAGAGCATCGAGTCGGCAAACTCGCCGAACTTGGCGCGCGCTTTGTGACGCAATCGCGCTTGGGTGACGACCGCGGCGACGAGCCCAGGGTCGAAGCCCTGTTTTCGCAGTCGGCCGACTTGGGCAACGATGTCCAGACCTCGATCGAGCGCGGTGACGTCGTCGAGCAGCCTCAACCCCTCTGGGGTGAGCAGTGTGACGAGGTCGCCCTTCTCCATGCGTCCACGCTACTGCGGTCACGTGCACGAGAAGAGTTGGCACTCACTTTGCGCGAGTGCCAACCGGCGTCGTAAACTCGAGTTAGCACTCACACACGTCGGGTGCTAATCACGTTGTTTTCTTACACAAGAAAGAGGTCAACCGTGTCGGTCTCCATTAAGCCGCTCGAAGATCGCATTGTTGTCAAGCAGGTCGAAGCTGAGACGACGACCGCTTCAGGTCTGGTCATCCCAGACACCGCCAAGGAACGCCCTCAGGAGGGCGAAGTCCTGTCGGTCGGCCCCGGCCGCATCGACGACAACGGAAACCGCGTCCCGCTCGACGTCAGCGTCGGCGACCGCGTTATCTACTCGAAGTACGGTGGCACCGAGGTGAAGTACGGTGGCGAGGAATACTTGATTCTCTCGGCTCGTGACATCCTTGCGATTGTCAGCTAGTTCGATCAACTCTCGTAATGAGGCTCGCACCCCGAAAGGGGAGCGGGCCTCATTCGTTTGCGCGAGTAGCATGAGCACGTGACTAACCAGAGAATGTCGGGCAGCGGTATCGCCTATGCATTCGGCGCGTACGCGCTCTGGGGCCTCTTCCCGCTCTACTTTTTGAGCGTCCGTGACACGAATCCGTTCGAAATCGTGTCGTACCGCATTATTTTTTCCTTGTTGTTTTGCGCGCTCGTCATCGCCGCGATTCGCAAATGGGGCCGGTTTAGAGAGATCTTCCGTTCCAAGCGCACCATCTTGATGCTCGGACTCGCCAGCGGCATCATCTACCTCAACTGGCAAGTTTTTGTCGTTGCCGTCGTCAACGGGCAGGTCGTTGAGTCGTCTCTGGGTTACTTCATGAACCCGATTCTCACGGTCATCCTCGGTGTGGTCGTGCTCCGCGAGCGACTTCGACCACTGCAGTGGGTCGCGGTCTCCATTAGCTTCATCGCCGTGCTGGTCTTGACGTTCGGCGGATCCGGTGTCCCCTGGGTCTCGCTCGCACTCGCCATTACTTTCGGCCTATACGGTCTCATCAAGAAGCGCGTCGGTGGAAACGTAGACCCCCTGAGTGGGTTGATGATCGAATCGATGTGGATGACCCCGATCGCCATCGTGCAGTGGCTCGTCGTCTCGAGCATGGTGGGCGTCACAGCGTTTACTCACGGCGTGCCGTATGCGCTGTGGATTATGGCAGCCGGACCCATTACCGCCATTCCGCTGATGATGTTCGCAGCGGCCACCCGGCGCATCCCGTTGACGGCGATTGGACTGATCCAGTATTCAACGCCTATTTTCTCTTTCGTTTTCGGCGTTTATGTCTTGCGCGAGCCCATGCCGGAAGCTCGCTGGGCAGGATTCTTTATCGTGTGGATTTCACTGGTCATCTTGGTCATCGACATGTTGCGTCACGCCAACCGCTCGCGCCTGGCTCGCGCCGCGGAACTCATCTAGAACGGCAGGTCAACCGTGAACCGAGTAAAGAACCCCAGGCACGTCACGCGTGTGGCGGCTGTCGTCGCGCTTGTCGCGAGCGCGTCACTGCTCAGTGGTTGCACCTTCTTGCCGATGCCCGTTCCGACGCCGACTCCAACCCCAACTCCCTCGGGCGACGGGGTTTTGCGCGTTGGAGACATGACTCCGCTGACCGGACCACTTGCCGGGACCGCGGCGGCACAGGCAGCCGGTATTGAACTCGCCATTCGTGAAATCAACGACGCTGGTGGCGTGATGGATGCCCCGATTGAGGTCTGGCACCGCGACGCAGGTGATGGCGACCCTGCCAAGACCGAGGCGAGCTTCACGCAGCTTCTCGAGAAGAAGGTCGACGTGATCATTGCGCCCGCGTCGGCGTCGGTGATGGATGTCCTGCTCCCGCTCGCCAAGAAGGCGGGCATTCTCGTGGTGGCGCCGGCTACGCAAGATTCGGCGCCGGCGGGTGCGAGTGTCGCCCCCATCGTTCCGGACGAGGAGTTTGCGGACAGGTTGCGCATGTCTGACCCCAACTTGAGCGAGCTCAGTTACGGAGCGGAGGGGTACGAACTTTTGACCGCCCTCGCCTTGTCGACCGCATTCTTGAATGACGATGGCGCCGTCTCGCTCTCATGGGCTCTCTCGCACGTGCAAGGCCCGGGCATTCCGTGCACGAGCTTTGGTGCCTGCATTTCGGTGCTCGGCACGGAACCGGCGATTTCGTATCGAGGTCCGGCTGGCGTTTTTCACTATGACGTAGCCAGCGGAACGGTCGTATTCGGTGAAATCGTCGTGAAAACGGCGTCAGCGACCTCCACATCGACACCGTAGACCTCACCGACAACGTCACCATCGACCAAGAAATAGGTCGTTTTCGCCCCTTTTGGCCGTTTCACGCGTTACACGTTGTTACCTAGTTGTAACGCGTGAATGTTGGTCAATAGCCCCGGAAATCGCTAGCCTTGAGGGTACGCAGGCGCGGCCACTTGGTCGTGCCTGATAATTCACACACAAGGAGTACCATGAGCGCAATTTCCACTCGCACTCGTGCACTCGCTGGTCTGGCCCTCGCAGCAACCTCAGCACTCGTGCTGGCCGGTTGTGCAGCGGGTTCGACCTCGGGCGACGGCGCCGGCAGCTTTGCAGCTGCTGACTGTGCCGCCGACAGCACGAGCGCAACCACCTTCAAGGTCGGAGCTTTGCTCCCCATCACCGGCTCGCTGGCCTTCCTCGGCCCACCCGAGATCGCAGGTGTTGGTCTTGCAGTTGCAGACATCAACGCCGCTGGTGGCGTAAACGGCGAGCAGGCTTGCCTTTACACGACTGACTCGGGTGACTCGAGCGACATGACGGTTTCGACGGCTTCGGCTGAAGACCTCATCGCGCAGAAGGTTTCCGTTGTCATCGGTGCCGCTTCATCGTCCGTTTCTCTCAACGTTGTTGACTCGTTCACCGAGGCCAAGATCGTTCAGATTTCGGGTGCAAACACCGCTGCCACGCTGAGCGGATACTCGCCGTTCTACTTCCGTACTGCTCCGCCAGACACGGTTCAGGGTTCGGCTCTCGGCCAGCTCATCGTTGGTGACGGAAACGCAAACGTTGCGTTCATCGTCTTCAACGACGCTTACGGCACCGGTCTCCGCGACTCGACTGCACTCGCAATCGAAGAGGGTGGCGGCGTTGTCACGTACGGCGCTTCTGGTTCCGGCCAGGAGTTCCCTCCAGGACAGACCACGTTCTCGGCTGAGGTTACTGCTGCGATTGCTTCCGCTCCGGACGCTATCGTCGTTGTTGCATTCGATGAGACCAAGTCGATCATCCCCGAGCTCGTTGCTCAGGGCTGGGACATGACGAAGGTCTACCTCACCGACGGTAACACCAGCGACTACTCCGAAGCCTTCGAGGCTGGCACGCTCACTGGTACCCAGGGAACCATTCCTGGCGCCAAGGCAGAGGGTGCTTTCAAGGACAACATGTCGGCTTACTGGCTGGCTGTTGAAGGCGAAGAGCTGACCGACTGGTCGTACGGTGCTGAGTCGTACGACGCCACGATCCTTGCCGCTCTCGCAGCGACCAAGGGTGGCGCAACTGACCCCGAAACCATCCAGGCTAACCTTGCCGCCGTTTCCGGCGCCAACGGTGGCGAAAAGTGTGGAACGTACGCAGACTGCGTCGCGCTCCTCGCTGATGGCAAGGACATTCAGTACCAGGGTCCGAGCTCGGTTGGTCCGTTCAACTCATCGAACGACCCATCGTCGGCCTTCATCGGTATCTACAAGTTTGACGAGTCGAACAAGCCCGTTTGGGTCTCGGCTGTTGAGGGTAACTCCTAACCTGTAGTTCCAACCTCGAACGCCCTCGGCTCGCAAGAGCCGGGGGCGTTCCTCGTTTGTGGAGTCGTTCAGGGCACGAAAAACCCGGCCAGCAGTAGCTGACCGGGTTTTTCGTTGAATAGTTTTCGCTGAACGCGGAGAGGC
>JBFYOK010000099.1:0-4336 GCA_041303845.1 Microbacteriaceae bacterium
CTCGGACGCAAACCAGGCGCCCGTGCGACAGAAGCCGGACTGAATTTCGTCTGCTATGAATAGCGCCCCGGTTCTGCGCGCGTACTCGGCGAGAGTGGGCAAGAAGCCCGGAGCGGGAACGATGAAACCGCCCTCACCCTGGATCGGTTCGACAACGATCGCGGCCAGCGACGAGCCCCCGATTTCCTTTTCGATACGGGAAATCGTGATGCGCGCGGCTTCGTCAGCGGTTCGTCCGTCGCGGAACGGATAAGACCCCGGCAAGCGATAAATCTCAGGAGCGAACGGACCGAAACCCTCCTTGAACGGCATCGATTTGGCAGTCATTCCCATAGTCAGATTGGTGCGACCGTGGTAGCCGTTTTCCAAAACGACGATGGCTTGCCTGCCCGTGAATTTGCGTGCAATTTTGACTGCGTTCTCAACAGCCTCGGCTCCGGAGTTGAATAACGCGCTGCGCTTTTCATGCGTTCCGGGTGTGACGTCGTTAAGCATTTCGCATACTCGGATGTACGACTCGTAGGGGGTCACGGCAAACGCGGTGTGCGTGAAGAGTTGAGCTTGTTCGGCAACCGCGGTAACAACGTGGGTGTTGGCATTCCCCACACCTGTGACACCGATACCGGATCCCAAGTCAATGAATACGTTTCCATCAATGTCTTCGATGATGCCGTCAGACGCACGCGCAACGTAGACAGGAAGCGTCACACCAACACCGGGTGAGACAGCGACCGCTTTTCGTGCGTGCAATTCTGACGACCTCGGGCCGGGAATCGAGGTGGCCAGAACTCGCGAAACGTGCGGAGTTGGGGGCAGAGCAATCGACACGTTCAGACTCCCAACGTCAACGTAAATGAATGGACAACCTGCAAAGCCTCGCTTTGTTGTCACCACATGGGTGCCAGTACGAGTTTTTTATCAGGAATACTTGCTTGAGTCGGTATTTTATACCTAACGTGGATGTTTTGCTCGTATTTTTTTCTGCGTTGGCTGCATTTTCTCGGATTCCGGGGATTATCCCTACCGTGTAGCCGGATTTTTCTCACTTGGGTAGAGTCCAACTATGGTTTTCGACTCCGGACTCGGTCTACTCGACTCGAGTGCCCGGGACATTGACGCAATAGATAGGGCACTGATCTCGGAGCTCCGAGCCGACGGTCGTCAAAGCCTCGCGAAACTTGGCGAAGTCGTCGGACTCACAGGGGACTCCGTTCGTGACCGGCTAACAAAACTCACCACCGACGGCGTGATCAAGGTGACGTGCTCGGTCGACCCCCGAGTGTTGGGCTTCCGGTCGATTACCCTCATCGGCGTTAAAGTTCGCGGTCGCGCGCTCGACATCGCGGAATCACTCGCGGAAGTTTCGGAGTTCGACTTCGTTGGATGCACGGCCGGTGAGTATGACATCTTGGTCGAAGCAGTGTGTCGGGATGAGTTGCATCTACTTTCCGTTGTCGACGAGTACATTCGAAGCCGGGCCGACGTGAGTGGAATCTCCTGCTACAACTATCTCGCCGTGCTCAAGTTTGAACCGGGTGGGTTGTCCGCGTCGCTCTCGGATTCCGAACCCGACCCCGTTCCCCTCGATGAGGTCGACCTCAAGATCATCACCGCGCTGCAAGCCGACGGGCGCGCCTCATTTCAAGAAATCGCGGAACAGATTGGCGTGCCCTATCAAACGACGCGTAGGCGCGCCAAGACCTTATTGGAGAGCAACGTCGTTCGGCCAGAAACACTGGTGAACCGTCTCGTTGACGGAACGGCCGTTGTCGCGGGCATCGGTTTGAGGACGACGGGCCCGATGGGTGACATTGCCGTGGCACTCACTCAACTGAATGAAGTCGAAATCGCCGTGCTCACCACAGGTTCTTTTGACGTGATGCTCGAAGTTGCGTGCCGTGATCGGGAACACCTCGCGGCCCTGGTTGGAACTGTTCTCCCGTCGATTCCTGGAATCATCTCGACCGAGACGACGATTTACCAGCGCGTCATCAAACTGCCGCAGTCGTGGTCTGGCTTAGTTAGAAAAATGTGACGAATGTAATAACAGACCGGGTAAAAAGGTTTCAGTTTGTAAAAAAAACTAGTTTGAGCGAAATTCTGTGGTTATAATCAGAGTCCACGAGGCACTTGTGGACTCTGACCCAGAAAGTTTTGTGCGATGGACAAAGATGTCGACGTCGTCGTCAGTGAAAAGCGCGCGCTTGTTCTCGGCCATGTGGTCGAATTCACGCTCTCGAGCGCAGATGACGCACCACTCACTAGCTGGGAGCCCGGCGCACACATTGAAGTGGTGCTTCCCTCCGGACTCGTTCGCCACTATTCGCTGTGTGGCGACCCCGCCGATGAGTCATACAAGATTGCGGTGTTGCGCGAAACGGAATCACGGGGCGGTTCACAAGAGCTTCACGATGACGTCCGTGTAGGCACGCGTCTCACAGTGCGCGGTCCACGCAATCATTTTCCGTTACAGCAAGCAACGCACAGCGTCTTCATCGCTGGAGGTATTGGCATAACTCCATTGCTCCCCATGATGCGCGCCTTGGCCAGCGAAGGTCGCTCGTGGGAGCTGCACTACGGCGGCAAGTCGCTTGCTACCCTGGCCTACCTCGACGCCCTCAATCTCATGGAGGGGTACCCAGTCAATATCTACGTCAAGGACGAAACTCGTCGAATTCCTGTAGCCGACGTATTGGAGAAACTCGACACGTCGGCGATCGTTTACGTTTGCGGACCCGAGCCCATGATTTCTGACGTCGAAGCCGAAGGTGCGCGTCTTGGCCTCGACGTTCGGCTCGAGCGATTCGGGCCAACGGGAGCCGAAATTGATCATTCGGGTGACACTGCGTTTGAGGTTGTGCTGAACCGCAGCGGTTCCACGTTGACGGTAACGCCCGACCAGCGCCTCATTGATGTTGTGCGAACCGTCGTTCCGAGCGTGCCGTTCTCCTGCGAGGAAGGCTACTGCGGGTCCTGCGAGACAACGGTTCTCGAAGGCGAGCCGGAGCATCACGACAGCATTCTCTCCCCAGAAGAGCGAGCCAGCAACGAATGCATGATGATCTGCGTGGGCCGTTCGCGCAGTTCTCGACTCGTTCTCGACATCTAAACCTCAACGAAAGGTGTGACATGACTAACGCGCGACCAACTGCGGGCTTTAGCCTGGCCGACCCGAATTTTTGGCTGCGCACAGACCAAGAGGAAGCCTTCGCTCAGTTGCGCCGGGATGCGCCGCTCACCTGGCATGAGGAAGAGAAATCAACTTGGTTCCCTGACGGAGGTCGCGGATTCTGGTCGCTCGTTCGTCACGACGATGTATCCCTCGCCAGCAAAGACCAAGCAACGTTTACGTCGGGCGAGGGCACAGAAATTGTCGATCTCACGCCGAGTGAGCGCCACATCTTCGGCGGGATGCTCAACATGCACGCACCCGAGCACGCCAAGTATCGCTCTATCGTGAACCGGGTTCTCACGCCGCGCACCGTCGAGGCCATGCACGACGTCATCGACTCCCAAGCCGTCGCATCCATCAACCGGGTCGTCGAGCGCGGGTCCGCTGATTTCGTGGAGGACATCGTGGGCGATTATCCGGCACAAATCATTGGCGAGTTGCTCAGCGTTCCGACTGCAGATCGGCCTCACCTGATTGACCTTACGGTGCAGGCGCTGGCTGCATACGGAACCAAGGATGCCTATGGTGCGTACCTCGAAATTATCGACTACGCGCACCAGCTGATAGCCAGCGTGCGCGCCAATGGGAGCGACGACAACTTCCTCGGACGACTACTCGCAGCCGAAGTCGACGGTGAGCGAATGACCGACCAAGACATCGCTATCTTCTTTGCTCTGCTCCTCACTGCAGGCATTGAGACAACTGCTACCACCCTGGCAACCGGCTTTTACGGACTCAGTTTGTTCCCCGAACAGCGGGCGCAACTTCAAGGAGATTTTGACGTGCGCTCGGCCGTCGCGGTGGAGGAGCTCATTCGTTGGGTGTCGCCAGTTAAGCACTTCCGGCGCACCGCGACGCGCGACGTTCAGATGCACGGGCAGACGATCAAGCAAGGCGAGAAAGTCGTGCTGTGGTACAACTCGGCCAATCGCGATGAATCCGTATTTGAGCTCCCCGACAATCTGAATCTCGCTCGTGACCCGAATCCGCAAGTGGGATTCGGTGGCGGCGGGCCGCACTTCTGTCTCGGCGCCGTTCTCGCGCGCAAGGAAGCCGTAGTTTTTCTCCGGAGACTCTTCGAGATTCTGCCCGACGTTAAAGTGACGGGTGAACCGACGTTCGTGCATTCCAACTTCGTTAACGCGGTCTCGTCGCTGCCTGTGT